>DATBQT010000050.1:0-18101 GCA_036560685.1 Acidimicrobiales bacterium | reverse complement strand
CCGCGCCCGAACGAGCCCCCGAGGCGGATCCAGACCTGCGGCGCGACTCAGCGCCCGAAGAGATCGCCGTGCCCGCCGACGACGCGCCACCCCCTTTGGCGCCGGTGGGCGCGGTCGAAGCCGCTCCCGTTGCCCCATCTGATGCCGCCCCACCTGCTGCCGCCCCGTCCAACGGATCGGATGCGACGCGGGACCTCGAGGCGCCTGCACACGCAGGTGGCGGACAGGGCCGGCCCGCCGAGACCACCGCCATCGTGCCCATGGCAACGACCATGATGGAGCCGATGGGCTCGACCGACCTCTCTGAGCTCGTGCCGAAGATCCGCGCACTGCTTGGCGAGGACCTGGATCGGATGGAGTTCGTCTCGCTCGAGGGCGAGGTCATCGCGAGGTGGTCTGCGACGGACCCGCCGCCCTCGCGCGCGCACGAGGACGCCTCGAACCCGACGTAGCGAGTAGTTAGAAGGCGCTGCGCCGTTCGGCTTAGGCGCCGAAGAAGAGATCGGGGAGATCCGCAGGCGACGTCGCTGCTCCTCGCGTCGCGGCATCGTCCGTCGGACGTAGCTGGACCCGGGACAGCAGCTCGGACATCGCGGTCATGGACGTCGCCGCCGCGGCGAGGAGTGCTGCGGTCGCCTCGGCCGTGGCGTCTTGTGGCGGCGTGGCGGGCAGCGGCGCTCCGGCGGCTCGCGCGGTGCCCGGCTCGGGATGGACCACACCCGCAAGATCTGCGCCGCGCCTGCGCACGTCGGCCGCGTCGCGGATCAGCTCGTCGGCGGAGCGGCGCGCGTCATGGATGATGCCGTCGGCGATGCGGCGGGCCTCCCCGATGAGCAGGTCACCGGTCTTGTCGGTGTCGCGGCGGGGGTCGTCGCCGACCGCGACGGACTCAGCCTCGCGCGGGTCGCCCACGTCGCGCTCGGCGTCGGCCCGCAGCTGGTCCGCGTCTCGAGCGGCTTGCTCGGCGTCGCGACGGAGGGACTCGGCGTCGCGACGAATCGAGTCGGCCTCTCGCCTCGCGCCCTCGAGGAGCGTCGAGCGCATGCGCTCGGCCTCTCGCACCATCGCCTGCGTCTCTCGTGTGGCGTCGGCCAGCATGGTCGACCGAGTGCGCTCGCAGTCGCGCAACACGGCCTCTGCTTCGCGCTTGGCATCGTCGAGGAGCGTGGCTCGGGTCCGCTCTGCCTCACGCAGGACGCTGTCGGCCTCTCGCTTCGCCTCGGTGAGCAGCGTCGCTCTCGCACGCTCGACCTCGCGGAGCACGCTGTCGCCGTCCCGCCGCGCCTCGGCGAGCAGGGAGGAACGCGTCCGTTCCGCGTCGGCGATCGCACGCTCCGTGTCGCGCCTCGACTCGGCGATGACCGCCTCTCGGGTGTGCTCCGCTTCGAGCACGATCCGCTCGGCGGCCTCGCGGGCCTCGTCGAGCAGCGCGACTCGATCGTCTCGCATGGCGTGCCCGGTCGCGGTGCTCGGAGGTGGCTCGGCGCTGGGAGCGTCCCGCTCACGGCGGTCGAGGTCGTCGACCGAGCGGTGCGCAGTGCGTCGCCAAGGGCTGTCGGGAGGTAGTGGCGAGTCGACCCTCGTGCCGGGGTCCACCGACGTGTCCACGGCGGCGGCGGTGGCGGGGACCTGCGTGGCGCGATCGCGCGCCGCGATGCTGGCCGCCACGTGTTCCGCGGCGTCCTGCTCGGCGATCGCGCGGATCGCCCGCGCCTCGTCCTGGGCAGCGGCGAGGATCCGCCGGCACTCCTCTTCGATGACGTGGAAGGCCGCGACGCGGCTGTCGTCCGGCGCCTGGCTCGGCGCCGGGTCAGGCGCCGGTGGCGGCTCTGGGTCGGCGACGGCCACGAGATCGGTCGGCGTCGTGGCCACGCGGAGCGCGAACTGCGTCGCCTGGATGAGCGCGGCGAACCAGCCCTCGACCCACGCCGCCGCACTCGGTCCCTCGGAGACCAGGGCGACGCCGATGCCGGGGAGCCGAAGGACGCGGTAGGTGTCGGCCCCGGCGGTCGCGGTGAACGAGCCGAGGTGGGGCACGACCGCGAAGAGCGAGGCCAAGCGCGTCTCGTCGTCGGCCAGCCCCCACCGAACGGGCGCCTCGCCCTCGGAGAAGACGACGGCGGTGCGGACCTTGCCCTCGGCGACGGCGCCGGGGAGCGCCGCGGCCAGCACGCTGCGACCACCGGTGACCGCGTCGATCGCAGCCCCCGCGACGGCCGCAGCCGCCGACGCGCCCCGAGCTGCCGCGGCATGGACCTCCGCGGAGGCGTCGCGGAGCTGCACCATCGCGAGCTGCTCGGTGCCGAAGGGCAGGACCCTGGCCGAAACCGGCTCTACGTGGCGCGCGAGCAGGATGCCGAGCTCCTCGCAGATCGCCTCGAAGCGGTTGTCGGCCTGGGCCACGTAGTCGGGCGACACACCGAGGCGCCCGGTGGCGTCGACCCAGAGATGGGGTGACTCGCCGTGAGGCGCGTCGCGCTCACGATCGGGCCATTTCATACCGCCAAGATCGTACCGCTGGGCCCCTCAGGGGCCGTGCATGGGGCTGTGATCGGCGTGCGGGGACGCGAGCAGCGACTCGGGCACGACCGTGCCGGGGCGGTTCGACGGGTCGTTGGTCAGGAACCGACCGATCACGGGCAGCTCGGTGATCGACTCGGCGCGCAGCGTGGACATGACCACGGGCAGGAACGACTCGGCCGCGGGGTAGACGAGGTAGCGGGGGAGCCACTCAGGGAAGTACTTCGCGTTGAACCGCCACAGGGTCTCGATTGGCATGATCCCCGAGAGCCGCTTGAGCGCCCAGCGCTCGGCGCGGGTCGTCATGCCCTCCCCGCGCTCCCCGTCGAGGATCGAGCGGAACGCGGCGAAGTTCAGGCTCAGCGTCGTGGCCCCCCTCGACGCGAGGTGCTCGATCGTCGCGCACAGGGTGAAGTCCAACAGCCCGTTGGGGTGCTCGCCGGGGTCCCGGCGCATCAGGTCGAGCGAGTAGCCGCGCGCGGGCGGCGTGGGCACGAACTGGCACATCGCCGCAGGGCTGCCGTCGGGCCCCGAGACGACCGTGAGCAGCAGGCCGTTGTCCTTCGGGTCGAAGAGCCGCCCGAGCACCATGGAGAACCCACGCTCGTTCTCGCCCCTGCGGTTGAGCGCCATGAGCTCGACGAGGCCGGCCACGCGGGCGGGGTCGATGGTCGCGGGGTCGAGGAACTCGACGGTGTAGCCGTGGCGCTCCATCCGCGTGCACGCCTGGCGGAGCCCCTTCATCCTCCCGCCCTGCAGCGAGAACCCCTTGACGTCGACGACCGCCTCGTCGCCGAGGTACAGGTAGCGCATGCCCGCCGAGGCGTACAGGGGGAGCCACGCCTCTCCCGCGCCGAGCACGCCGATCGTCCAGCCCTTGGCCGAGGCGAACGACGAGAACGCGCCCCAAGCCTCCTCGCGCTCGTCCTCGGGCCCGATCGGGTCCGGCGAGACGAGGCACACCCCGCCGTAGACCGCGTAGGCAACCAGCGTGTCGCGATGGAAGAACCACTGCTTGTCGTCGCGGAGCGCGAAGTAGTCGAGCGTGCCGAGCCCGTGGCGCCGCACGAGGTCGCGCGCCCGGAGCTCGGCGGCCCGGCGCTCCGCGGAGGTGTGGCGTTCCGACAGGCGCCGGTCGACGACCGGCCGCGTCGCGAGGTAGATCGTCGTGGCCGCGACCGAGATGCCGACCGCGAGCATCGCGGGGTAGACGAAGTCGTCGAGGTGGTCGGGGAGGGCGACCGTGGTGGCGCCGAAGAGCCGCTCGACGCAGGCGAGCACGACGAACGAGAAGCCCGGCAGCATGCCGGCATGGGCGTTGGTCGCCTCGATGCCCGCCACGGCGCCGCCGACGGCCACCGCGCAGGTGAGCACCAAGAACGGCGCGGCCGACGACAGCGACCCGCGGTCGGACTGGCCACGGAAGTCGGCGCGCTGCACCAAGAGGAACGCGAGCACCGCGAGCGAGGCGATCGTGCCGGCGATCGCGCCGTTGCGCCCCACGTGCGCTGCCACCGAGAAGGCGAGCACGAGCACCGCGGCGGTCCATGCCCGTCGCTGGCCGCGGCGCACGCCGCGCGCGAGCATGATCAGCGCGACGCCCGCGAGCGCGAGCAGCGCGGCGGCGGTCTGGGACACGCCGATGGGCAGGACGCCAAGCACGGCGTGCAGTCGCGAGCGCAGCGGCGGCGCCACGGCGACCGCCACGTTCGCGAGCCCCGAGAGGATGAGCAGGCCTGCGGCGACGCGTCGCACGAGCCGCTGGCGGCGTTGGCGGTCGATGGCGTCGGGATCGGCGGGCCACGCCTGGCCCGACGGCCACGACGCGACGAGCGAGACGCGCAGCGGCGCGATGCGGCCGCGCCTGCGATCGCGCGACGCGATCCGCTCGAGCACGGTGGCGCCTGGCAGGGTGGCGTCGCCGAGGATGAGCCTCGCGTGCGCGTCGGTCCCGGCCTCGAGCTCCAAGAACCCGGCCTTTCGCCTCGCGAGGAACACCGACGGGAGCCCGAAGCGGCCGGGCAGCTCGCGCACGACCTCCGAGGTGGCGCCCGGAGAGGCGCAGAACCCGCCGAGCAGCGGCCCCAGCGCCGCGCGCTTGGACCCGCCCACGACGTAGCCCGTCGCGCCGTGGTCGAGCAGGTCCCGGGCGCGGTCGAGGACCGGGCCCGAGTCGGTGAGGAGGCCCTCGAGCGGGTCCGTCACCCTTGGCTGGTCACGCAGCTCGCGCGGATAGCGCCGGGCGGACAGCGTCGCTGCGGTCGCCGCCACGATGATCTCGGCGGCGACGATCACCCCGAGGGTGATGAGCAGCCTCGTGGTCCAGGGCATGCTCACGACGCGCTGGACGAAGTGGTGTGCGACGCGGACCCGGTGCGTGAGGCGGAAGAGCGGTGAGTCGACGATCCCGAACCGGGTCACGACGACCGCGAGCACCGCGATCAGCGGCGCGAGCCACAGCAGCCTGCGCAGCCCTCGGTAGCGCAGCCTCGACGACAAGAAGCGGTGGGCCGCCCCTGGGTCCTCCAGCTGCTCCTCGCCGACCATCCACTCGCTCGTCGACGGGTGCTTCGGCACGAAGGTGGGCCGGGCGGTCTCGACCACGACGCGGCGTTCCCCGCTCGCGGTCTCGAGCCGCAGCTCCAAGGAGTGCGCGACCTCGAGACCGATCTGGGCGAGCCGCTGACGGCCCGGGACCTCGGCGAGCTCCGCGTCGCGCCAGCCTGGGAGCAGGAAGCCTCGCCGCGCTGGCCCCGCACAGAACGCGGCGACGGCGTCGCGGAGCCGGTCATGGGCGTCGAGCGCGGTGGCAGCGAGCCTCGCGACGTCGGTGGTCGCGGTCGGATCGACCAGGTTGCCGGCGATGACGAAGACGCCGGGGCCCTGCCAGCTCTCGAGCTCGGTCGCGAGCGCGGCGCACGCCGACGCGGAGGCGTCGGTGAGCTCGGCGGGCAGCAGCAGGTCGGACACCACGAGCGCGTGCGCGCCGCGCGGCACGTCGACGACCGTGGAGGCCGCAATCCGCTCTCGGAGCTCCACGGCTCGAGTCTCCCATGCCGCAATTCGAGAAGCCCGTCCCATTAGGAAACCCTTACCCAGGCACGCGGTTTGTAGTCTGCGACCGCGATGGCGATCGACTCACTGCGCGACCACTGGTGGTGGCGCGACACACCGCTCGGGGCCCAGCGGTCCGTCATCTTCGACGTCGACGGCGTGCTCGCGGACGCACAGGGCCGCCAGCACCACCTCGAGTGGGACCGACGTGACTGGGACGCGTTCTTCGACGCGTGCGCGGAGGACCCCGTCGTCGAAGAGGTGCAGACGCTGCTGTCACTGCTCGACCGCGAGCTGCTGGTGCTGCTCGTGACCGCCCGCCCCCAGCGGGTGCGCGACCTCACGCTGTCGTGGCTCGACCACCACGAGCTGCGCTGGGACCTCCTCGTGATGCGCCCGACGAGGGAGTTCGCGCCCGCGGTCGAGTTCAAGCGCGACGTCGTCGACGAGCTCCGCGCGGAGGGGTTCACGCTCGAGCTTGCCCTCGAGGACGACCCAAGGAATCGCGCGATGTACCTGGAGGAGGGCGTGCCCTGCCTCTACATCCACTCCGGGTACTACGACTGAGCCAGCCAGTTCCGAACCTGACGCGCCGCCGCGCGCCCGCTCGCGATGCACGCGGGGATGCCGACGCCGCGGTAGGCCGCGCCCGCGACGGCGACGCCGCCGAGCGCGCTCGCCGCGGCCTCGATGCCATCGACGCGGACGAGGTGGTTGACGCGGTACTGCGGGAACGACGCGGGCCACCTCGTCACGAGTGACGCGGTGGGCGACGTCGTGACGCCCAGCAGGTCGTGGAGCTCCTCGCACACCCTCGTCACGATCGCGGCGTCGTCGAGCTCCTCCCAGCGCCGATCGTCGATGCGTCCGCTCGACGCGCGCAGGAGCACCCTGCCGTCGCGCGCGAGGTGCGGCCACTTCCGATCGAGGAACGTCACCGCGGACGTGAGGAACGTCGCGTCGCCGCGAGGCGTCCCGGACGGCACGAGCAACCCCGTTCCGTCCGGCAGCGAGCAGGACTCGGCGTCGAACTCGAGCGTGATGACCGCGACGCCGGCCGCGTCGATCGTGGCCACGAGCGAGGCGGCGTCCGCATCGAGGGGGCCGAGCAAAGTCGAGGTGGCGGGTGGCGGCGTCGCGATCACCACGGCGTCCGCCGTCAGCGAGCCGTCCTGGTGCTCGACCGACCAGCGTTGCTCGCCCGCGCGTCCTCGGTGCAGCGACGTGACCGCGCAGCCGGCTCGACAGTCGACGCCGCGATCGACGAGCACCTTCTCGAGGATTCGAGGGAGGTCGCCCACCCCGTGGTGCAGCGTGAAAAACGCGGGTCCGTCGGCCGTGGCCGCCGCGCCGCTCGAGTCCGCGCGGAGCGACCGCATCAGGCTCCCTCGTCGCTGGCCCGCCGAGAGCAGCGACGGGTACACCGCGGCGGCGGAGAGGTCCTTCACGCGACCCGCGTGGATCCCGCCGACGAGTGGGTCGACGAGCACGTCGACGACGCGCTGGCCGAGCTTGTCGGCGACGAGCGGGCCGATCGCGCGGTCCGACAGCGCAGAGCGGCGCGCGGGCCGAGGCGCGACGAGGTCACGCCCCGCACGAAGCGCACCGCCCACGCCGAGCAGGCCGACGACGTCGCGCGATCGAAGGTCCTTCAGCCGTGTCGGCACGCCGAGTGCGAGCCCCTGGGGCAGGCGCCGAAGCCGTCCCCGCGTGAAAACCCAGGCGCCCTGCGTGCCGACTGGCTCGAGCTCAGCGTCGGCGCCCAGCTCCCCGACGAGGGCGACGGCCTCTGGCCGACGCGCGAGGAAGCCGTCCGGACCGACGTCGACCACCTCGCCGCCGATCGCGCTCGACAGCAGCTTGCCGCCGAGACGCTCGGCGTCGAGCACGGTCACGGTCGTCCCCTCGACGGCCGATGGGCCGCCGGTCAGCTCGTAGGCGGCCGACAGCCCGGCGATGCCGGCTCCGATGACGACGACGTGGGTCACGGCTCGACCGCGCGCTCGACGACGTCGGCGAGGATCTCGAGGAACGCAGGGTCGTCGTTGAGCGACGCGGTGCGTCGAAGCGTGATGCCCCGCTGCTCTGCGACCGCGCGCGCCTCGATGTCGACGTCGTAGAGCACCTCGAGGTGGTCGGCCACGAACCCCACGGGACACACCACGATGGTCCGCACGGACGCGTCCAGCGCCCGGATCACCTCGAGCAGGTCGGGACCCAGCCACTCGTCGGCGGTCCGTCCCGCGCTCTGCCAGCACACGAGGTGGTCGTCGATGCCCGCGTCCGTCGCGATGCGCTCTGCTGCGCGGGCGAGCTGGTCGGGGTAGTCGCTGCCCTCTGCGACGACGCGAGCGGGGAGCGAGTGCGCCGAGAAGACGACGAGCGCGTGCTCGTCGCCCACGGCGTCGATGGCCTCGCGGACACGCCCCGCGAGCAGGCCCGAGAAGCCGGGCGCGTCCCACCAGGACCAGACGCCCAGATAGTCGGCGCGTCCGTCGAGGGCCGCGACGGCACGGTCGTGGTACTGCCCGGTGGACATCGGTGCGCTGAGCGGCGCGAGCACCAGCCCCACCACGGGGGCCACGCCCTCGGCGACCAGCAGGTCGACCTGTGCCTCGATGGACGGCGAGGCGTACTTGGTCGCGCCGTGCACGACGTAGCCCCCTGGGTCCCGTCGTTCCAGCACGGCGGCGAGCCCGGTGACCTGGTCGGCGGTGCGCTCGTTGAGTGGCGACAGCCCGCCGATCGCGTCGTAGCGCCGCACGAGGTCGGCGAGCTGGCCGTCGGACGGCGCACGGCCGTGCCGGATTCGCGTGTAGTAGTCGGCGACCTCGCCCCGCGACGCGGGCGTGCCGTACGAGAGTGCGAGGACGCCCGTCGGGCTCACAGCGCGGTGCCCACGCCGGCGACGCCCTCTGCGTGCACGGTCGCGACGACCGCCGCGAGGACGTCGGGATCGGTCGAGGGCAGGACCCCGTGCCCCAGGTTGAAGATGTGTCCCGGCTTCGTGCCGGCCCTCGCGAGCACGTCACGCGTCGCGTCGATCGCGACGTCGACGTCGGTGACGCACAGCGCGGGGTCGAGGTTCCCCTGGATGGCGAGCCCGCCGACTCGGTTGCGCGCCGCGTCGAGCGGCACGTGCCAGTCGACGCCGATGACGTCGGCCCCGGACCTCGCCATGAGACCGAGCAGCTCGCCGGTGCCGAGCCCGTAGAGGATCCGTGGCACCCCGAGCCCCGCGAGCGCGTCCATCACGTGGCGCGTTGCGGGAAGCGCGAACCGCTCGTAGTCGGCGGGGGACAGCGAGCCTGCCCACGAGTCGAAGAGCTGGACGGCGGTCGCGCCCGCCTCCACTTGCGCGGTGATGAAGGCCACGGCGAGGTCGGCGAGCCGCTCAGTCAGTTGTGCGAACAGCAGGGGCTCGGCGTGTGCGAGTCGCTTCACGACCTCGAAGGTGCGCGTGGGCCCTCCCTCGACGAGGTAGCTCGCCACCGTGAAGGGCGCGCCGGCGAAGCCGATCAGCGGCGTCGCGGTCTGGTCGAGCTCCTTGGTCGCGAGCTGGACGGTCTCGATCACGTGGGCCACGTCCTCGAGTGCGAGCGGACGGAGGCGCGCGAGGTCGGCGGCGGACCTGAAGGGCTCGGCGACCACCGGACCACGTCCCGGGACGACGTCGACGCCGAACCCGATCGCGTGGACGGGGACGACGATGTCGGAGAACAGGATCGCGGCGTCCACGCCGTAGCGGCGCACTGGCTGGAGCGTCGCCTCACAGGCGACCTCGGGCCTCGCGATGGTGTCCAGGATCGAGCCGGACCCGCGCAGCGCCCGGTACTCGGGCAGGGACCGCCCGGCCTGGCGCATGAACCACACCGGGACCCGTGGCACGAGCTCCCCGCGGCACGCGAGGAGCAACGGACTCTGCGGGCTCGGCTGCGACACGCGGCCATCGTAAGAGGGCGTGCGCGCGAGGGGAATCTGGGCCCTCGCCAGACCCGTAGAATGGTCCGTTCGCGGCGCTGGCGGAGGAGGCTTCGTGCCACAGGAGCGTGAGGTCGCCGAAGAGCAGAGCTACCTCGATCGTGCCCACGTCGCACTCGACGCCATGCGCGACGAGGCCAGGTCGATGCTCGACGGCGTCTTGGACATCGGCAGGGGCGGGACGCTCCAGTCGAGGACCGAGCGCGACATCGTCGTCAACACGGCCCTGTTGCGGCTCCAGCAGCTCGACATCGGCGACCAGGCGCTGTGCTTCGGACGCATCGACACCGTCGCGCCGAGCCCAGAGGAGCATGGCGAGTCCTTCCACATCGGTCGCGTCGCGGTCTCCGGGGACCACCTCGAGCCGCTGATCGTCGACTGGCGGGCACCGGTCGCCGAGCCCTTCTACCGGGCCACCGGCATCGAGCCGCTCGGGCTGGCCCGTCGTCGCCACCTCCACGTGCGCCACCGCGAGGTGCTCGGCGTCGAAGACGAGTACTTCTCGACTGCCGAAGGTGGCGGGCCGGATCGCGCGCAGGTCGAGCAGGCAACTCGCGACGGTCTGGTCGAGAACGGGCTCGCCCTCGGCGGACCGGGCGCCCTTTTGGCGGCCCTCGGGCAGGCCCGCACCGGCCAGATGGGCGACATCGTCGCCACGATCCAGCGCGAGCAGGACGAGATCATCCGCGCCCCGCTCTCCGGGCTCCTGATCGTCCAGGGGGGTCCGGGAACGGGCAAGACCGCCGTCGCGCTGCATCGCGCCGCGTACCTCTTGTACACGCACCGGTTCCCCCTCGAGCGCCAGGGCGTGCTCGTCGTCGGGCCGAACCCGCTCTTCTTGCGCTACATCGAGCAGGTCCTGCCGTCGCTCGGCGAGGCGGGCGTCACGCTCTCGACGGTCGCAGGGCTCGTGCCCGAGATCCAGGCTCGCGCGTCCGAGCCCGACGAGGTCGCGGGACTGAAGGGCGACGCGAGGATGGCGCGCCTCATCGCGCGCGCCGTCAAGACACGACAGCGCCCGCTCAAGCAGAACGTCACGATCCCCTTCGGCGTCGCCGAGCTGACGCTCAGCGTGCAGATGACTGCCGACGTCGTCGCGAGGGCGAAGCGGCGTCCGGGGCCACACAACCAGCGGCACCGGTTCGTGGAGCGCGAGCTCGCTGGCGTGCTCGCGTCGCAGTATCGGCGTCGCGTCTACGGCAACGTCGAAGTCGAAGAGGGCGACGACTTCGAAGAGCAGATTCGGCGCACCGACGAGTTCCGCTCGGCGCTCCGGCGCATCTGGCCGCGGCTCGCGCCCCATGAGCTGATCCACGACCTGCTGGGTGCCGAGCCGCTCTTGCGGGCCGCCGGCAAGGGCCTGTTCTCGGACCACGACATCGAGCTGCTCGTCCGGCCGCGGTCGGCGTCGCTCGACGACGTCGAGTGGACGCCCGCCGACGCCGCGCTCGTCGACGAGGCGCGGACGCTCCTCGGGCCGATCCGAGCCCAGCGGCGCCCGTCCGCACCGACGAATGCCGTTCGCGAGCTCTTTGACAACCCCGTGGCGCACGACGGCGTCGGAGACGACGAGGGGATCCGCAGCCACGGGCACATCGTGGTCGACGAGGTCCAGGACCTCTCGCCGATGCAGCTCCGGATGATCGGCCGTCGCTCGATCTCGGGGTCGATGACCGTCGTCGGCGACATGGGGCAGGCCACGGCAGCGGGGGCGGCGGGGACCTGGGACCTCGTCATCACCCACCTGGCCCCCCGCCGCGAGCCGTCGATCGTCGAGCTGACGGTGAGCTACCGCACGCCCCTCGAGGTCCTGGACACCGCCGCGGGCGTGCTGGCCGCAGCGGAGCCGTCGCTGCGCCCGCCACGGCCGGTCCGGACGACCGGCGTGCTCCCGGACCTGCGCACCGTCGCGCCAGACGAGCTCGCCGGATCGATCGCCGCGGCCGCACGGCGCGAGCTCGACGCGGTCGCTCCCGGACGCGTCGCGGTGCTCGTGCCGCCTGAGCAGTTCCAAGACGTGGTGGCGGCGCTCCTGGCCGAGGGGCTCCCGGCGGTCGACCCCCGGGCGGCCTCAGGAGAGGGCCTCGCCGCGCACCTCGTCGTGCTGCCGGCCGACGACGCGAACGGCCTCGAGTTCGACTCGGTGATCGTCGTGGAGCCAGCGAGGGTCGCGCAGCGCGGCGGCTCGGGGCACGGCCCGACGAAGCGAGGGCTGCGGACGCTCTACGTGGCGATGACGCGGCCCACCAGGCGCTTGACGGTGCTCGGCACGTCGCCGATTCCGGCGGTCGACGTGTCCTCGAACGGCGCGCAAATGTGGCACGCTGAAGCCGCGATCAAGTAGAACTTACCGTCGTGGCTCAGGCCCTCCCCGTAGACAGCCTTCAAAAGCCAACAAAGATCGTTCACGATCGCCCACCGATGCTGGCCATCGGCGTCATGATCTGGCTCGGCTCCGAGGTCATGTTCTTCTCCGGCCTGTTTGCAGCCCTCTTCACGATCCGCGCGCACCTCCAGAGCTGGCCTCCCAAGGGGACCGAGCTCGACGTCCTGCAGGCGGGAATCTTCACGCTGATCCTCGTCTCCTCGTCGTTCACGATGCAGTGGGCGGTCTGGCAGCAGGAGCACGATCGGCGCACGTCGGCGAAGCGATGGGTCTGGATCACCTTCGGGCTCGGCTTCTTGTTCTTGTGCAACCAGATGTACGAGTGGACGCATCTCACGACGAGGTGGAACACGAACTCGTACGGCTCGGTGTTCTTCATCACCACCGGCCTGCACGGCGCGCACGTGTTCCTCGGACTCGTGGCGATGACCTTCCTTGCCATCCGGATGAAGGGGCGCCTGCACGGCGACCCCGGGGAGCTGTCCAACTTCCAAGCCGTCAGCTACTACTGGCACTTCGTCGACATCGTCTGGATCGGGCTGTACTCATGCCTGTTCCTGCTCAAGTAGGCGCGATGGATCAGACCCGCGCACAGCGCCGGCGTGCCCTGCTCGCAGGCTCGCTGATCGGCGCGACCGTGGTCCTCTCGACGCTCTCGTTCGCGGCGTCGGCCGGCGCCCAGGGACACGGCACGCACCGGGCCACGACGACCACGACGACCGCTCCTCCGCGGATCATCCCGCCGCCGCGCCCTCCCTACCTGCGTGCGAACGCCGGCATGGCGTTCTCGACGCTGCTGCAGTTCAACTCCAAGGGCCAGCTCGTCGTGTACGGCAACAGGTACGTGAAGTACTACCTGCCGCCCGACGCGCTCATCCCCATCGGCGAGGCGCTCTACGCCCAGAACTGCCAGGCGTGCCACGGGGTGCTGGCGAACGGCGTGCCGCCACCGGGCACGCCGGGGAAGGGCTTCCCGAATCTGATCGGACTTGGACCTGCGACCTACGACTTCTGGATCGAGTCCGGGCGCATGCCCGCGGCATCGACGACCGTCACCCAGGCCCCCCGGGGGCCGGCGAAGCTCAACCACATGCAGGCGATCGCGATCTCGGCCTACCTCAACTCGCTGCAGCCCGCGACGCCCTACCTCCCCTACGTGAACCTCAAGGGCGCGGACCTCTCCGACGGCGCCGCGTTGTTCGCCCTCAACTGCGCCGCGTGCCACACGATCACCGGCGACGGCGACGCGCTCGCCTACAAGACCTTCGCCCCCTCGATGCGAAACGTCCCCGCGACGCAGGTCGCAGAGGCGCTGCGGACCGGTCCGGCGAACATGCCGGTGTTCACCGGCAACCTCACGGATCGACAGCTCCGTGACGTCGTCGCCTACGTGACCGAGCGGATCGAGCACCCGCAGAACCCCGGCGGCATCGGCCTCGGTGGCCTCGGCCCGGTCGGCGAGGGATTCATCGGGCTCGCGCTCGGGGTGGGATTGCTCGCGCTGCTCGGCTTCTGGGTGGGTGATCGCACGTGACCGACCTCCCTGAAGAGTCGCGCACGCCCGTCAGCCTCACGCCGGCGTCGTGGAACGACCCGCACATGCAGCCTGCGTCGGCGCACCCCGAACACGTCGAGCGCGTCATCGCGGCGCTGTTCGCCGCCGGCCTCGTCGCTTTCGCGGCCTTCGGGGCCGCGTACTGGCAGAACTGGGCGCCATGGACGCTCGGCGCGACCCTCGGTGCCGGGATGGTCCTCGTCGGGGCGGGGCTCACCGCGTGGGGCAAGTACCTCATGCCGCGGGGACCGTTCGTCGAGGACCGCCACGTGCTCGGGTCCACGCCCGAGGAGGTTGAGGCGTTCAACAACGCGCTCGTCGAGCGCGGCGCGACGCCGGTGCGCCGCCGCAAGCTCCTTGGGGGCCTGCTCGCCGGCGGACTCGGCGTCTTCAGCATCGTCGCGCTGTTCCCGCTCGTCCGCTCGATGGGCCCGCTGCCGGGCAACACGCTGCAGACGACCAACTGGAGGCGAGGCTCGTACCTCGTAGACCGCGCCGGCAGGCGGCTGCGGGCCTCTGAGTACGGGGTCGGCTCGGTCGTGTCCTCTGTCTTCCCCGAGGGCTTCGAGGACGACGAGGAGGCCCAGGCCACCGACGTCGTCATCCTGATCCGAGCCGCGAAGCAGGGGTTGCAGACCTCGGGGCCGCGCCAGACCTGGGCGCCGGCGGGCTTCTACGCGTACTCGAAGATGTGCACGCACGCAGGGTGCCCCGTCGGGCTCTACGAGCGTGAGGCGGTGCTCCTCATCTGCCCGTGCCACCAGTCGATGTTCGACGTCGCCGATGGGGCGATACCGGTGTTCGGCCCTGCCCCGCGCCCGCTGCCCCAGCTCCCGCTGTACATCGACGCCAGGGGCTTCCTGCGCTCGCAGAGCGGGTTCGGCCAGCCGACCGGCCCGGGCTTCTGGGAGCGCGCATGAGCCCGCTCCGCATGCCCACGCGCCCAAAGAAGCCCACGGCGGGTCCCGCGGCGAAGCCGACCGGCCCCTACGGGCGGTTCGGCAAGGCCGTCGAGGAGCTCGACGAGCGGCTCGGGTTCGCCAAGGGCGGCAGGGTCTTCCTCGACAAGATCTTCCCCGACCACTGGTCGTTCATGCTCGGCGAGATCGCGCTGTACTCGTTCGTCGTCCTGCTCGCGACGGGGGTCTTCCTCACGCTGTACTACATCCCCTCGACGGGGACCACGATCTACCACGGCGCGTACCTGCCGCTTCGGGGCCAGCGCGTCTCTGAGGCCTACGACTCGACGGTCAACCTCTCGTTCGCGGTGCGCGGCGGCCTGCTGATGCGCCAGATGCACCACTGGGCGTGCGACATCTTCGTGGGCGCGATCGTGATCCACATGGCCCGGGTGTTCTTCACGGGCGCATTCCGCAAGCCCCGCGAGCTCAACTGGACGATCGGGCTCACGATGCTCGTGCTCGCCATCCTCGAGGGGTTCATCGGCTACTCGCTTCCCGACGACCTCATCTCTGGGACCGGCCTGCGAATCGCGTACGCGATCACGCTGTCGGTCCCGGTCGTCGGCTCCTACCTCGCGTCGTTCCTCTTCGGCGGCCCGTTCCCGGGCAACGCGGTCATACCGCGCTTCTACACGATCCACGTGCTCATCGTCCCCGCCGTGCTCGTCGGGCTGCTCACGTTCCACCTGATCTTGTTGGTGCGCCAGAAGCACACGCAGTTCCCCGGGGGCGGTCGCACCGAGCACAACGTGGTGGGCTCGCCCATGTTCCCCGTGTTCATGGCCAAGACGACCGGCTTCCTCTTCATGATCACGGGCGTCACCGCGCTGCTCGGCGCGTTCTTCCAGATCAACCCGGTCTGGCAGTTCGGCCAGTACGTGCCGTACAACATCTCCTACGCCGTCCAGCCGGACTGGTACATGGGGTGGCTCGACGGCGCGCTGCGGATCATGCCGTCGTGGGAGTTCGTGGGCTTCGGCCACACGATCCCCTTCGAGGTCTTCTTGCCCGCTGCGGTCTTCCCGGGGATCATCTTCGGGATCTGCTACCTGTGGCCCTCGATCGAGCGCTGGTACACCAAGGACGCGCTGACGCACCACCTCTTGGACCGCCCGAGGGACCGCCCGAAGCGGACCGCAGCCGGCGCGGCCATGCTCGGCCTGCTCGGGATGCTGTTCGTCGCGAGCTCGACCGACGTGCTCGCCAACTTCTTCCACCTCTCGCTCAACAGCGTGCTGGTGGCGATGCGCGTGCTCGTCGTGGTCACGCCGTTCGTCGCGTACTTCGTGACCTACAAGATCTGCGGCGAGCTCCAGGCGCTGCCCGAGGGCGGCAAGCGCAAGGTCGTCAACATCGTGTCGCTCACGCCCGAGGGCGCCTACGTGGCGACCCCTGCGCCGCGCACGCCAGGGCACGTCGAGCTGGAGCCCGAGGTCGTCCCCGCGATGATCGAGCTGGACGAGCCCGCCGCGCCGCCGAACGGTGCCGCCGAGCGCGAGGACGCCCCCGTGCCGGCGAGGTCGGTCCGCACCGCCCCTCGCTGACGAACGCGTCACGGGTGCGACCCATCCGACTCGCCTCGTCGCTGTAGCCCGCATGTCCTCTTCCAAGCTTCTCGGCTTCTGCGTCGCGGCGTTCGCGATCATCGCGGTGCCCGGTCCGAGCGTGCTCTTCACGATCGCGCGCGGCATCGCCTGGGGTCGCGCGATCGCCGTGCTCACGGTGCTCGGCAACAGCCTCGGCGTCCTGGTCCTGTCCTTCGCGGTGGCCGTGGGGCTCGGACCGCTCCTCACGAGGTCGGCGGCGTTCACCGAGGCGATCGAGGTCGCAGGCGGCGCCTACCTGCTGTGGCTCGGCGTCGA
Source organism: Acidimicrobiales bacterium (assembly GCA_036560685.1). Lineage (GTDB taxonomy): Bacteria > Actinomycetota > Acidimicrobiia > Acidimicrobiales > RAAP-2 > Palsa-459. The sequence goes on along the minus strand of DATBQT010000050.1, from coordinate 1,781 downwards.
GGCGCTCGTGCACCGGCGCGAGCACGCCGAGGCGATGGCGGGCCGGCGCGAGCCGGTGCGGCCGCGGCCGGCGCGCGTCGTGCGCCAGGGGTTCGTCGTCGGGTTCTTGAACCCCAAGGCGCTCGTGTTCTTCGTCGCGGTCTTCCCGCACTTCGTCGATCAGGGCTCAGGAAACGTGACGCTCCAGCTCTTCGCGCTGGGTCTCGTGTTCGCGGCGATCGCGATGGTGTCCGACAGCGCCTGGGGCATCGCGGCGGGGTCGGCGCGGGCGTGGCTGCTCGACTCGCCGAGGCACCTGGTCGCGCTGCGCACGACCGGCGCCTGCGTGATGCTGGGCCTTGGCGTGGTGATCATCGTGAGCGCCGCGGCCTGATCGAGGCGGCGGTCTTGACGCCAACGACGACGTAGGGGAGATTGGCTGGCGATGGCGCGCTCCGACAAGTTCGAGCCCGGGACCACCGCCATCCACGCCGACGACGCCGCGCGGGGCGGCGCCGTCGTCGCCCCGATCTCCCAGGCGACGACGTTCGCCGCGGGTTCCGACGCAGCGTTCGTGGACGCCGCGAGGCGGAGCTTCTCAGACGACTTCTACGTCCGCTACGGGACGCCAAACCACACCCAGGTCGCCGACGTCGTGGCGGCCCTCGAAGGCGCAGAGCGCGCCCTCGTCACCGCTGGCGGGATGGGCGCGATCACGACGCTCGCGCTTGCGCTGCTGTCGAGCGGCGACCACGTCGTCGCACAGGACGCCATGTACCCCGGCACCTCGGCGCTCGTCTCGAGCCTGCTCACGCGGTTCGGGGTCACCGCCTCGGTGCTCGACCTCACCGACCTCGCCGCCTTCGAGGCCGCGGTCACGGACCGGACCCGCCTCGTGCTCGTGGAGACGCCGAGCAACCCGCTGCTCGGCGTGGTCGACGTCGCGTCCATCGCCCAGATCGCGCACCGCCGCGGCGTGCTCGTCGTGGTCGACAACACGCTCGCCACGCCGATCAACCAGCGCCCGCTGGAGCTCGGCGCGGACCTCGTCTGGCACAGTGCGACCAAGTACCTGGGCGGGCACTCCGACGTGTCGGCGGGCGTCGTCTGCGGCCGCGCCGAGGTGGTCGAGCAGATCTGGCGGGCGCACCTCGTGGTGGGCGCGGTGCTCGGTCCGTTCGACGCGTGGCTGCTCTTGCGAGGGCTGCGCACCCTTGACGTCCGCGTCGCGCGCCATAACGAGAACGCGATGGCGCTCGCGCGCATTCTCGAGTCCCACGAGTCGGTCCGCGCGGTCTACTACCCCGGCCTGGAATCGCACCCCCAACACGAGCTCGCCGTCGCCCAGATGAGCGGGTTCGGCGGCCTCCTGTCGTTCGAGGTCGACGGTGCCGATGCCGCGGACCGCGTCCTCGACCACCTCGTGCTCTCGACGCGCGCAGCGAGCCTCGGCTCGGTCCACACGCTCGGGACGCGTCCGGCGGCGATGTGGGGCGACGAGCGCAACTACGACCCGACGGCCGGCGAGGGGGCAGCGCCCGGGCTCATCCGCCTGGCGGTGGGCATCGAGTCGACGCGTGACCTGGTTGAGGACCTGGAGGCTGCGTTGGACGCAAGCAGCGACGAGGGCGCAACCTAGGCGACGAGGCGAGCGTGCGAGGTCTCGACTACCTGGCGGTGCGCTCGCGGTGCTTGCATCCCGGCCAGCAGCAGGGCCGACGCATGCCGTCTTCCAGCTCCTCTTGGGTCCGGCGAATCCGACGCTTCCTCGTCACCTCTTGCTTGGCGTCCTCGACCCAGCA
>DATBQT010000049.1:0-30859 GCA_036560685.1 Acidimicrobiales bacterium | reverse complement strand
GAGGGCCTTCGTTGCGTCGCCGTGGTCCTCGTCGTGCTGTACCACTGCAACATCAAGTGGGCGTCAGGAGGGTTCGTCGGCGTCGACGTCTTCTTCGTGATCTCCGGCTTCCTGATCACCGGCCTCTTGCTGCGCGAGCACGACAAGCGACGCTCGGTGTCCCTCCCTGGCTTCTACGCGCGCCGATCCCGCAGGATCCTGCCCGCAGGGATGCTCGTCATCATCGGGACCCTCCTCATGGCGCACCACTACCAGAACATCATCGCGTACAGCTACACCACCCAGGACGGCAAGTGGGCAGCGCTGTTCGCCGCCAACGTCCACTTCGCCAACGTGGGCACGGACTACTTCCTCCAGAGCACCGACCCGCTCAAGGCGTCCCCCCTGCTGCACTACTGGTCGCTCGCGGTCGAAGAGCAGTTCTACTTCGTGTGGCCGACGCTCGTGCTGGTGGTGGGGCTCCTCACGAGGCGCATCCCGATCCGCCTCTCGGTCTTCGTGGCGGCCCTCGTCGCGACGATCGCGTCGTACTGGTGGGCCGACCACGCGAGCAGTCTCAACGCAACGTGGGCGTACTACTCCCCGTGGACCAGGGGCTGGGAGCTCGGCATCGGGGCCATCGCCGCCACCTGCGTCGCCTACGCCGCGAGGCTGCCCCGCTGGGCGGGCTTCGCCCTTGCCTGGGCCGGGATGATCGCGATCGTGGTCAGCTCCCATATCTACGGGCCCTTGACGGTGTTCCCGGGACCCGCGGCGCTCCTTCCGGTCCTCGGGGCCGTCGCGGTGATCGTGGGCGGGGCGTCGGGGATCGGAGCCGGCCACGCGCTCTCGCTTCCTCCCGTGCGCGCGGTCGGGCGCGTGTCCTACGGGTGGTACCTGCTGCACTACCCGCCCATGATCCTCTTGATAGGCGCCCTCCCGTCGTCAGGGCCCCTGCCGGTCCACGAGCGGCTGCTGATCGCCGCGGTCACGCTCGTCGTCGCCTTCATCATGTACGCCCTGCTCGAGAAGCCGATCCGCCGGTCACGACAGCTCGCGGTGCGCCCGTGGGCGAGCATCGCGATGGGCCTCACGTTCGTCGCCGCCGCGTTCTTGGTGTCGGCGCTGCTGCAGAAGGGCTTCTCCTACTAGCCCTGACGGGGCGCTCGAATCCCGGCGCGAAGCCGCGTTACGCTCGCGGCGACAACCGACCAGGGGAGGACCGATGCGCGTTCGACGGACGCTGGTGGCGCTCGCGGTCATCGCTGGGATCGCAGGCGCCGCGACGCTGGCCGCGGCAACCTCCAAGCTGCCAAAGCCGGGCACCGCGTCCCAGGTCGCCGCGCTCGTCGCGGCCTCGTCGTCGATCAAGTCGCTTCCCACGAACTTGCTGCCGCCGCTGTCCGAGGCGAGCAGGGACAGCCCGGGGACCTATGACGGGGTGGCAGGCCGCACGTGCGCGGGGGTGACCAAGTGCGTCTTCGGGATCAAGACCAGCAAGAGGACGATCGTGCTGTTCGGCGACTCGCATGCCCAGATGTGGCTCACCGCGCTCGTGCCGATCGCCCAGCGCGACGGCGATCGCCTGGTGCTGGTGTGGATGGCGGGCTGCCCGGTGGCGAACATCGGGGTCTGGGACGCGAGCACGCACTCCGTGAACGCCGCGTGCACCAAGTTCCGCTCGTCGATGATCTCGCAGATCAAGACGCTCGCCCCTACGGTCGTGCTGGTCGCCGACCGGACGTCGGACATCCCCGGGGCGGGCAACGTGCTCACCACGGACGCGGCGTGGCAGTCCGGCCTGAAGAACTCGCTCGCCCAGCTGAAGGGTCCGAAGACCAAGGTCGCGGTCATCGGTGACATCTCGGTGTACAACGTGAACCCGCCGAGCTGCCTTGCGGCGTATCCCAAGGCGGTGCAGACCTGCACCATCCCGAACCCGAACCCGAAGACCCACCAGCACTTCGCCGCCGAGATGGCCGCGGCCGCCGCAGTGGGCGTTCCCTACGTCAACCCCCAGCCATGGCTGTGCACCAAGACCTGCTCGGCGGTGATCGGGAACATGGTGGCGTACTACGACGCGTTCCACGTCACGGCGACCTACGCCGAGTACCTCTCGGTGGTCCTGCAGGCCGCGCTCAAGCCCGACGTCGGGCTGTAGCCGACCGCCCCGGGGGTCCCTGACGGCCCCACGAGTACGATGCGACCGATGCGCCCGCTCCGCCGAGTCGGCTCGAAAGGGCAGGCCACGCCGGGCCCCGACGCGGCTGGCGTGGGCACGATCGAGCCCCCGGCCGAGGGTGCGCCGCCCGAGGAGGGGCGGTCCCGGCGCCGCTACGACCCCGCCTGGGACGACTGGAAGCGCCCGCGCCGCTGGCCGGGTGTCCTGCTGACCTGCGTCATCGTCCTCGGGTTCCTGTCCGCGGTCGTCTGGCACTACCGACCGCACACGGTCCACCACAAGGCGGGCCACACCCTGCCGCGAGGAAAGCACCCCCAGCCGGCGTTCACCCCGGTGGTCACGGGGCCGGGCTCGTCGGTCAAGACGTTCACGGGCAGCTCGAACCGCACGGGCATGCCGTTCACGGCCACCGGCAACCTGCTGCTCCTGCACGCCTCGTGCGCGTGCACCTACACCTTCGTCGTGACGGTCACCGACCCGACCGGAAACGTGGTGGCCCTGCCGGTCGACAACACCTCTGCGAGCTTCAACGGCACCTTCCACGTGCCGGTGCCCCTCGGCCGGTACGACCTGACCGTCGTCGGCGACGGCCCCTGGGTGGTGCAGGTGCTCCAGCCCGGCCCCACGGTGCCGGTGATCCAGACGCCCTTCACGTACTACTCCACGAGCCAGTCGGTGGTGGGGCCGTTCTCGGCCGCGGACAAGTACCTCTCGTTCAGGTTCCTGTCGCTCTCCAACGGCACGGTCTTCGTCCACGTCGTCTCGCAGAAGGGCGTGGACGTGTTGACCCCGTTCGCCGGGCGGATCTTCGTCCATAAGACCGTGACGCTGCTCGGGCTCCCGAACCCGTACTACCTGGAGATCGACGTCTCGGGCTATTGGAGCCTGGCGGTGCGGAGCTCTCCCTAGGCCGGCTGGTCCGCTACTGCGACGGCGCGGGCGTCGACGCGTAGACGACGTGGGGCCGCCGCGGGTCGCCCTCGTCGATCCTCGGGTGCAAGAAGTCGAGGTCGGCTCGACGGTGCAGCCCGACGCGGCGCATGGTCGCGGCCGATCGCTCGTTGGTCGTCGCCGTGAAGCTGCACACCTGCGTCGGCCCGCCCGTCGCCTCGGCCCAGGCGAGCACCGCGAGCGCGGCTCTGGTCGCCACGCCCCGACCCCACGCGGACCGCCGCAGTCGCCAGCCCACCTCGGCCTCGAAGGGCACCGCGATGTCAGGGGGGATGGGCGCGAGCCCGACCGCGCCGAGCAGCCGTGCGTCGGCGTGGACCGCGAAGAGCCCGAAGCCGTGCTCGTCGAACCAGCCGTCGACGCGGACAGCGAACGCGTCGCTCTCGGCCCGGGTCGCGAACGGGCCGCCGAAGGGCGCCATCGTCTCAGGCTCGGCGTGCAGCGCCGCCAGCTCGTCGAGGTCCCCGAGCGACCACCGGGTGAGCACGAGCTCGTCGACCTCGACGCGCGGGGACACAGGTGCGTGGCGGGGGAGCGTTGCGGTCGCCACGACGCGGATCGTAGGCACACACGGCGGTGCGCCGTCGTGCGTGGGCAATGATCGAGCCATGCGGGCGCGACGATGAGGGGGCATGCCGGCGGCGGGGTCACCGTCGTCGTGGCGGCGAGGAACGCCTCGGCGACGCTCGGTGGCGCGGTCCGCTCCGCACTGGCGTCGGTCGCGGTCGGCCAGTGCGTCGTCGTCGACGACGCGAGCGACGACGACACTGCCGCGGTGGCCGCGGCGCTGGGCGCCGAGGACCCCCGTGTCGAGCTGGTCTCGCGGCCGGTCCGGGGCGGTCCGGCCGCCGCGCGCAACGACGGGCTCTCCCGGGCGAAGGGCACCCGGGTCTGCTTCCTCGACGCCGACGACGTGCTCGCGGACGACGCCTTGGGCGTGCTGGACGAGGCGCTCGCCGCCCACCGCGGGGCGGTCGTCGCGCTGGGCCGGTTTCGTGCGGTCGACGACGCCGGGGCCAGCGTCGACGTGGGCCGCTGGGCCGACGACCAGCTTCGTGCCGTCGTCCGGCGCCACGGCAGGGTGATCGAGAGCCCAGACGGTCTCGTGCCCGAGGCGCTCGTCACTCGCCTCGTGTCCCCGCCACCGGGCGCGTGGCTCGTCGACACGGCCTGTGCGAGGGCGCTGGGCGGCTTCGACCCCGCCGCGCGCAGGAGCGAGGACCTCGAGTTCCTCGTCCGCCTCGCGGCGGCCGGCTCGGTGGTCACCGTCGATCGGGTCGTCTTGGACTACCGCCGCCACGACGCACAGCGGAGCGCCGCGACGACGAGGCGCCGCTGGGGCCGCGGCCACGCCCTGTGGGTGATGCTGCGCGCCGCGCCGAGTGCCCGAGAGGCCCGACGCCTCGCGCACGGCATCGAGGCCTACCACCTCGAGCTGTTCACGCAGCGAAGGGGCGCGGGCTCGCTGCGCGTGCGCGCGATGGGGCTTCGGAACCTCGTCGCCGCGGGCGCGGCGCGGGTCGGCGGCGCGCTCGCGGCGCTGCTCCCACGCCGCACGTTGCGCGCGCTCCCGGCAGTTGCCGACGCCGCTGTGGATTAGCTCTGGAGAACGTCGTCGCTACCGGTGGGTTACCTCGCCGCGTCGGTGGACAGCAACAAGCAAGTCGTGGATATCCCGGGGATATCGCCGTTTCGGGTTGCATGCCGTGGGCGGCTCCGGCAGAGTGCCTTCAACGCCGGGTGCGCACCACCCGCCGAAGCGACGAAGGGGACCCGCAAGGGGCCCCGGAGACGGGGACCGCAGGGGACCTCCGAAAGGAGGGACGAAGCGGCACCAGCGCTCGGGACCGAAAGGGACCGGGCGCAAGAGGCAAGGGGTGCACACGGTGGTGGCCCGCCACCGGGTCTGGGACCGAAAGGGACCGGGGTCGGTGCGGTGACCAGGTTGTCCGACACGACCTGGCTCGTCGGAGGTCACCAGACGAGCCCCGAGGGGCTGGAAGGCTGCGGCTGACCGGTCACTCGGGGTTTCGTCATGTCCGGGCCAAGTGCGGCCCGCGGGGCTCAGGCCGGGAACGCCTCGAGCGGTCGCTCGCCGGCGGCGATCTGCGCGGCGATGTCGGCCTTGACGAGGGCGAGGTCGTCGGGGTGCGTGACCCCGATGCACCGGCTCGTCGTGGCCAGCACGTTGACCGAGCGCAGCGCCTCATCGCCCCTGAGGCCCTGCACCACGCGGCTCACGAGCTCGGGGAGCAGGACCTCATTGTCCTCGTGGGCGTCGGACGACATGTCCATCGCGTCGGCGAAGACCTGCCACATGCGCGGATCGAACCCCCAGAGGTTCATCGAGACGAGCGCCGACGCGTCCAGCTCCTTGGGCTCGAGGCCGTCGTCGGACAGGAAGGCGCCGCCGTCCTGGCGCACGTCGCGGCGCTCAACGATCGACACGAGGCGGCCGTCTGCCACCTCGCACACCCCCCGGGTGACCCCCAGGTCGCCGACGAGCGCGCGGTCGAGGCGGAAGCCCACCAGGCTGTTGGTGCCGTGCGCTCGCAGGTGCGTCGCGAGCACCGAGAGCGCGTCGACGCCGTAGAGGTCGTCCGCGTTGGCCACCGCGAAGGCGTGCTCGTCGTCCGCGTCGTCGCGCGCGGCGAGGACCGCGTCGACGGTGCCGATCGGGCGGCGCTGCACCGCATAGGAGACCTCGACGCTCGAGGGCCACGCGCTCGTCACGTGGTTGCGGATCAGGTTCCCGGTGTCGGGGTTGATGACGAGCACCAGGCGGTCGAATCCTGCGCGCACGGCGTCGCCCGCGAGCAGGTCGATGACGGCCTCGTCGTTCGGCCCGATCGGCGCGAGCGGCTTGACGCCGCCGTAGCGACGTGCGCGGCCTGCGGCGAGGATGACGAAGGCGGTCACGCGGGCCACCGCAGCACGGCGCTCGCCCACGTCATCCCGGCGCCGAAGCCCGTGAGGAGCAGGACGTCGCCGGGCGCGATGCGCCCCTCTGCGTGCGCGTCGACGAGCGCAAGCGGGATCGACGCGCTGGAGGTGTTGCCGTAGCGGTCGATCACCGAGACCGCGCGACTCTCGTCCACGCCGAGGCGCTCGCACGCCGCCTGGATGATTCGAAGGTTGGCCTGGTGGGGGACCACGAGCGAGACGTCCTCGATCGACATCGACGCGTCCTTCAGTGCACGCTGCGCGGAGTCCACCATGATGCGCACTGCCCGGCGGAAGGTCTCCTTGCCGTCCATCTCGATCGTGCCGCCATGCTCGCACTTGATCAGGTGCACGAGGCTGCCGTCTGCCCCGATGTCGAAGCCCAGCAGGTCGCCCGCGTCGCTCGTGGCCTCGAGGACGACCGCGCCAGCGCCGTCGCCGAAGAGGACGGCCAACGATCGGTCCTGCCAGTCGAGCCACCGGGTCAGGTGCTCGGCGCCGATGAGGAGCACCCGCCGAGAGCCCGTCGCGAGCAGGCCGCGGGCAACCCACAGGCCGTACATGAAGCCGCTGCACGCCGCGTTCAGGTCCATCGCCGGGCACTCCGCGCCGAGGGCGTCTTGGATCAGGGGCGCCGTCGCGGGGATGAGCCGGTCCGGGGTGGTCGTCGCGAGGAGGATCGCGTCGAGGCCGTCTGCGGTGACGCCGGCGCGCTCGAGCGCCGTTCTGGCCGCCGCAAGCCCGAGTGTCGAGGCGCTCCCGCCCACGTGGCGCTGGCGGATGCCCGTGCGCTCTGCGATCCACGCGTCGGACGTGTCGAGCGTCTCGGACAGCTCGTCGTTCGTGACCACCCGGTCCGGCAGGGCCGTGCCCCAGCCGATCAGTCGGAGGCCGCTCACGCGGCGCCCCTGCGCGTCGAGGTCACCTCGCGAGCATAGGTGGCTGGTCTGGTGGGACCGGGCTACTCGCGAGCGGCCTCGAGCACCGCGAGCGTGCACCTCGAGACGCAGATGGTCCGGCCCAGGTCGTCGGTGAGCTCGATGTTCCAGACCTGGATCCGTCGCCCGGCGTGCACCGGCGTCGCGACCGCCGTGAGGGTGCCGTCGCGCATGGATCGAACGTGGTTCGCGTTGAGCTCGATGCCCACGACCATGTGCCCCTCAGGCGCGGCGAACGAGCCGCCGATGCTCGCCGCGGACTCCGCCAGCAGCGCCGAGACGCCACCATGGAGGATCCCGAATGGCTGGTGCACCTTCGGTCCGACCTCGAGGTGGAGCTCCACGCGCTGCGCGCTCGCCTCGACGATCTCGACGCCGAGCATCGCGTGGATCCCGCCGGACGCCATCGCCGCGAGGTCACGCTCCCGGTCGGCCACGGCGGCGAGTGTAGGACCCACGGGGCGCCTCGAACCTCGCCGGTAGCATCGGCGCGTGTCACCCGTCGTGGACCTGCGAAGCGACACGGTCACCAAGCCCACGCCCGCGATGCGCGCGGCGATGGCCGACGCCGAGGTCGGCGACGACGGCTGGGGCGAGGACCCGACGGTCACCCAGCTCGAAGAGCTCTACGCCGAGATGGTCGGCAAGCCCGCCGCGGTCTTCGTTCCCTCCGGGGTGATGGCGAACCAGATCGCCCTGCGCCTGCTCACGCGACCCGGCGACGTCGTGGTCGCCGGCACGCTGCACCACGTCGTCGCCTTCGAGATGGGTGCCGCGGCGAGGAACGCGGGCGTCCAGTTTCGGACTCTCGACGACACGACCGGCCCTCTCGATCCCGACGCGATCCGCGCGGCGGTCGACGCCGAGGCCTACCACCAGCCCGCCGTGGGGCTCCTCGCGCTCGAGAACACCCACATGGCATCGGGCGGGGTGCCCGTCACCGCCCCCCAGACCGCAGCGATGGTCGCTGCAGCGCAGGGCGTGCCCGTGCACCTCGACGGCGCACGCCTCTTCAATGCCGCCATCGCGCTCGAGTGCGGTGCCGCCGAGCTCGCGGCACCCGCGACGACGGTCATGAGCTGTCTGTCCAAGGGGCTCTGCGCGCCGGTCGGCTCGCTGCTCGCAGGTGGGTCCGACGTGATGGCCGAGAGCCGCGACGAGCGCAAGCGCCTGGGCGGCGGCATGCGCCAGGCGGGCGTCATCGCAGCCGCCGGCCTCGTGGCGCTGCGCACCATGGTCGAGCGACTCGCGGACGACCACGCACGCGCGCGACGGCTCGCCGAGGCGGTCGCCGACACCGTCGCGCCCGACTACGACCCAGGGGCGTGCCGCACGAACATCGTGGTCTTCGAGCACCCTCACGTCGACGAGCTCGTCGAGCGACTGGCCGCGAGCAACGTGCTCATCGGGACCGTCGGGCCGCGTCTCGCGCGACTCGTCACGCACGCCGACGTCGATGACGACAAGCTCGACGCGGCCATTGCCGCCCTCCGCACCCTCTGAGGCACGAGGGCGAACGGGTAGCCTTGCGTCGCCCTGTGCGGGCGTCGACAGGACCCACGACATGCCCCTCGAGCTCCTCCACCTCTCCTCTGTCATCCACCGACCGCTCGTCGACCGCGACGGCGAGCGCATCGGGCGCATCGAGGACGTCGTCGCGCGGCTCGGCGGCTCGCACCCGCCCGTGGTCGGCGTCGTCGTTCGCATCGAGGGCCGCGACCTGTTCGTGCCCATCCGCAAGGTCGCCTCGTTCGAGCGGGGCCGCGCGCGCTTCGAGGGCAAGAGAGTGGACCTGCGCCGTTTCGAGCGTCGCCCCGGCGAGGTGCTGCTCGCGCACGACCTGCTGGCGCGCCACCTCATCAACTTCGTCCGAGGGCGGTTGATCACCGCCAATGAGATCGAGCTCGCCAACGTCGAGGGCACCTGGGAGGTGGTGGGCGTCGACGTCGGTCGCCGCCCGCTGCTGCGGCGCCTGCTCGGTGGCCGCCTCGGGAGCAAGGTGGCGACGACGTCGCTCGTCGACTTCGCACAGATCGAGCCGTTCGTGGGCCACGTGCCCTCGGCCAGGCTGCGCATCCCCTACCGGCGGCTGTCCAAGCTGCACCCAGCCCAGATCGCCGACCTCGTCGAGGCGGCGAGCCACGAGGAGGGTGAGGAGATCATCGAGGCCGTCGGGCTCGACCGGGAGCTCGAGGCGGACGTGTTCGAAGAGCTCGACACCGAGCACCAGCTGGAGTTCATCGACCAGCGCTCCGATGACGACGCGGCGCGGCTGCTCTCGCGGATGGCCCCGGACGACGCGGCCGACCTGATCAGCGAGGTGGACCAGGAGCGCCGACTCCCGCTGCTCGAGCTCATGGCCGAGCCACAGCAGCGCAAGGTGCGCAATCTGCTCAGCTATCCCGCCGAGTCGGCCGGCGGGCTCATGAGCCCGGACTACGTGGGCGTCGCCGCGACCGCCACCGTCGAGGAGGCGCTCGACGCGACGCGCACCGCGACCGCGCCGATCGAGGCGCTGAACGTCGTGTTCGCCCTCGACGACGACGGTCGCCTCGCCGGCTCCGTGCCCGTCGTCACCCTCGTCCGCTCGCGCCCGACCGCCCACGTGGCCGACGTCATGCGGGCGGACCCCGCCCACGTCCACCCCCACTGGGACGTGCACCGCATCGCTCGGACCATGAGCGACTTCAACCTGACCGTCGTCCCGGTCCTCGAGGAGAGCCATGGGCGCGTCCTCGGTGTGGTCACCGTCGACGACCTGCTCGAGCTCCTGTTGCCGCAGGGCTGGCGGCGCGACTTCGGCATGACGGCGGTCGAGGAGTGACCGCCGTCGTCGAGGTGCGCCGTCGGCGGGATCCTGCGCCGAGCGAAGGGGGGGCAGCTGCAACCCCCAAGTAGACCGAGCCGCCGCTGGCGGCTCGAACCGATGCTGCCTCGCGCTGCACGCCGAAGAAGGGGGTTCGCCTCCTCCTCGTCGTGACGCGTGCGGCGGCGCCCGCACAACGACCAGAGGAGGTGACATGCCTGCGCAGAGCGGCCACGACCGCAGGGGCGCCGAGGACATCCTCGGCGCGTTCGGGACCATCCAGGAGCACGACGTCGGCGCGCGCGTCGGCGCACGCGCACGCCTGCTCACGCTTCTCGCGATCATCGGCCCCGGGCTCATCGTCACGGTCGGCGACAACGACGCCGGCGGAATCTCGACGTACGCGCAGGCGGGCCAGGACTACGGGCTGACCCTCCTGTGGACCCTGATGCTGTGCATCCCCGTCCTCATCGTCAACCAAGAGATGGTCGCGCGCCTGGGCGCCGTCACCGGCGTCGGCCACGCCCGCCTGATCCGAGAGCGCTTCGGGCGGCTCTGGGGGGCCGTCGCGGTCTCGAGCATCCTTGCGGTCAACTTCCTCATCATCATCACCGAGTTCATCGGCGTCGCGCTCTCGCTCACCTACTTCGGCGTTCGCCCGGAGATCTCGGTCCCGATCGCGGGACTCGGGCTGCTCGCGATCATCGCGACGGGCAGCTATCGCCGCTGGGAGCGGATCATGTTCGTCTTCATCGTGGTCAGCCTCCTCGCCATCCCGCTGCTCGTGCTGTCGCACCCCTCGGGCGGCGTGCTCCACGGCCTGTTCGTCCCCGGCGCCGCGGGCGGCTTCAAGCCGCCCGCGGTGCTGCTCACGATCTCGATCGTGGGCACGACGGTCGCGCCGTGGCAGCTGTACTTCCAGCAGTCCAACATCGTGGACAAGAAGATCACGACGAGGTGGCTCAACTACGAGCGCGCCGACACCGTCATCGGCGCGTTCGTCGTCATCGTCACGGCCATCATGATCGTCGCCGCCGTCGCGGCGGGGGTCGCGGGGACGCCCGCGTCGGGCATGTACACCGACGCGCTCGGCGTCGCACAGACCCTGCAGCACTACGTCGGCCCGTGGGCCGGGGCCTTCTTCGCGATCCTGCTGCTCAACGCCTCGGTTATCGGTGCGGCGACGGTCACGCTTGCCAGCAGCTACGCGATCGGCGACGTCTCGGGGCTGCGCCAGTCGCTCAACTCGCGGGTGCGCGACGCCAAGGTCTTCTACGGCATGATCGCGGGCCTCATCGCGGTCGCCGGCGCGACCGTGCTCGCGACCGATCCGCGCGCCCAGGGGATCATCACGCTCGCGGTGCAGGCCGCCTGCGGGATCCTGCTGCCAGCGACGACGGTGTTCGCGCTCGTGCTGTGCAACGACCGCGAGGTGCTCGGACCATGGACCAACGGGCGTGGCCAGAACCTCGTCTCGCTCGCGATCGTCCTCGCGCTCTTCGCGCTCTCGGCGACGCTCATGGCTACGACCGTGCTGCCGGGCACGCCGGTGATCCCGCTCCTCGAGGCGCTCGGGATCGCCGCGGTCGTGGCGTTCTGCGTCCTCGCGCCGCTGCTCGCGCGCAGCTCGGCAACCGCCCCGCCACCGGACTCCTACGGTGACAAGTTCAACTGGCGGACCCCGCGGCTGACCTTGCTCGCCCAACCGCCCCAGTCCTTGGGGCGGCGCATCCTCTTCGGCCTCATCGGGCTGTACCTCGCGGCCTCCACGGTGCTGCTGGTGATCCGGGTCGTCCGGCTCGCGGTCGCCTGACGCGTCGACGCTCCGAGCCGACCCCGTAGGGTGACGCGGTGCAAGCCGAGCGGTGCCTCCTGTGCGTCCACGCACACCCCGACGACGAGGCGCTGTTCAGCGCCGGCGTCATGGCGAGGTACGCCGCCGACGGCGTCCGCAGCGTGCTCGTGACCTGCACCGACGGCAGCCTCGGGTTCGGCCCTGACGGCATCGGCCCGCACGAAGACGGCCACGACCGCACCGCGGTCGCCAAGGCGCGCCAAGTCGAGCTCGAGGCCTCCGCGAGCCTCTTGGGCGTGGACCGCCTCGAGATGCTGGGCTACCGCGACTCGGGGATGCTCGGGTGGCCCGAGAACGAGCTCGCGACCGCGTTCATCAACCAGCCCCTCGACGAGGTCGCCGACCGCATCGCCGCGGTCATCGACCAAGAGCGCCCGCAGGTCGTCGTCACCTACGACGAGCGCGGCTTCTACGGCCATCCCGACCACGTCTTCGCCCATCGCGCCACGATGGTGGCGGTCGAGCGCACCGGATCCGCGGCCAAGGTCTACTTCCCCGCGATCCCCGAGTCCCTGCTCGCCGGATTCCTCCAGCTCGCCCGCGACGCGGGCATGGTGCTGCCAGAGTGGCTCGAAGCACCCGACTGGGGGACCCCCGACGAGCTGGTCGGCACTGAGGTGGACTGCACCAAGTGGGTGCGGCTCAAGCACGCCGCCCTCGCCGCGCATGCCACGCAGGTGGACAACGCGGACCTCGTCGGCATGCCCGATGAGGTCTTCGACGCCGTCTTCGGCGTCGAGCGCTACGTGCGCGGCCTCGACACGACGGGCACGCCGCTGCCCGAGCACGACCTCTTCCAAGGAGTGAGATGACCGACCAGCTGACCATGCTGTGCGTCCACGCGCACCCGGACGACGAGTCGTCCTCGACGGGCGGGGTGCTCCGCACCTACGCGGACCAGGGGATCCGGACCGTGCTCGTCACCTGCACCGACGGCGCGCTCGGCGACTCGCCCGACGGCACCACGCCAGACCTCGAGCACCATGAGCCTGGCGAGGTCGCCGCGCACCGCGCCACCGAGCTCGCGACCGCGGCCGCGATCCTGGGCGTCACGCGGCTCGAGATGCTGGGGTTCCCCGACTCGGGCATGGAGGGCTGGCCGCAGAACGACGCGCCCGGCTCGTTCTGGTCGACGCCCGTCGACGAGGCCGCTGCGAAGCTCGTGCCGATCCTGCTCGAGGAGCGCCCGCAGGTCGTCGTCACCTACGACGAGAACGGGTTCTACGGCCACCCCGACCACATCCAGGCGAATCGCGTCACGCGCGCCGCGCTCGAGCAGTCCGGGCTGACGGCGAGCCTGTACTACACCGCGATCCCGAAGTCCGCATTCAAGCGGTTCCGCCAGATCATGGAGGAGGCGGGCATCGAAGGGCCGGGCTCGGACGGCGAGGACCCGCCGTTCGGCACCTCGGACGAGGCGATCGGGGTCATCGTCGACGTCTCGGGGGCCGCCGACGCGAAGTTCGACGCGCTGTCCGCGCACTCGAGCCAGACCGACAACTCGTTCTTCTTGAAGATGGGACGCGACCGGTTCCGCCAGGTCTTCGGCAACGAGTGGTTCACCCGAGCGGTGGACCCCTTCGGGCGGGTCGGCGTCGACGACGACCTCTTCGCACCCTGGCGCGACTGACGAGCACCGACCCCGGTCGCGCGCACCCGACGCCGCTCTCGGCCCGCGAGGCGCGCCGCGTCGCACTCGCCGCACAGGGGCTCCTCGGCGCGAGGATCAAGGGCGGCCCGACGGGGGTCCTCCAACGGTTGCGCGCGGTGCAGCTCGACACGATCTCGGTGCTGGCGCGCTCCCATGAGCTCGTCGCCTACGCCCGGCTCGGCGCGGTTCGCCGCAGCTCGATCGACGACGCCTTCTGGGGCCCGTCGTCGCAGACCTTCGAGTTCTGGTCCCACGCCGCGTGCGTGCTCCCGCTCGAGACCTGGCCGCTGTACGCGGCAAAGCGACGGGCGCGGCTCGCGAAGGGCCGCCGGTGGCACGACCTCGACGACCGCGAGGCTGCGTGCCGCGTCGTGCGCGACCGGCTCGTCGCCGACGGCCCGCTCACCGCACGCCAGCTCGGTGGCGCGAAGGCAGGCGGGTCGTGGTGGGACTGGTCCGACGTCAAGATCGCAGCCGAGTGGCTCTTGGACATCGGCGAGGTGGTGGCGCGCGAGCGACGGGGCTTCGAGCGCGTCTACGACCTCGCGGAGCGAGCCGTTCCCCGAGCGCTGCTCGAGGAAGCGCCGAGCGACCAGGAGTGCGCCGCCGGGCTCGTCGCGTCGGCGGCGAGCGCGCTCGGTGTGGCCACGGTCGCCGACCTCGCCGCCTACCACGGCATGCTCCAGGCGTCGGTGCGAGGAGCGATCGACGACGCGGGGCTCGAAGCCGTGGAGGTCGAGGGCTGGGACCAACCCGCGTGGGCGGCGCGGGGCGCACTCGGCGCGCTCGATGCCCGGCCGCGCGGCCGCACGGTGCTCCTGTCGCCCTTCGACTCGCTCGTGTGGGACCGGGGCCGCACCGAGCGGCTGTTCTCGCTTCGCTACCGCCTCGAGGCCTACGTGCCGAAGCACCTGCGCGTCGCGGGGTACTTCGCCATGCCGGTGCTCGCGGGCGACCGGCTCGTCGCCCTCGTCGACCCGAAGCGCCTGAAGTCGACGCTGCACGCGCGACACGTCGTGCTGCACACCCGCGACGCGCCGCGCCACGTGGCCGCCGCCCTGCGCGAGGCGGCCACGTGGGTCGGCTGCGACGACGTCGTCGTCGACCGCGTGACCCCCGAGGCGCGCGCCAGAGAGCTGGCCGACGCGCTCCGCTGAGCTCGGCGACGACCGGGCGCCGCTGTGGCTAGTAGCGGTAGGTGTCGGGCTTGTAGGGACCGTCGACGGAGATGCCGAGGTACGCGGCCTGGTCGTCGCGCAGCGTCGTGAGCCGCACGCCGAGCGCGTCGAGGTGCAGGCGCGCCACCTTCTCGTCGAGGTGCTTGGGCAGCGTGTGCACGGCTGTCGCGTAGTCAGCACCAGAGCGGTAGAGCTCGAGTTGCGCCATCACCTGGTTGGTGAAGGAGTTGGACATCACGAAGCTCGGGTGGCCCGTCGCGTTGCCGAGGTTGAGGAGTCGTCCCTCTGACAGCACGATGATCGCGTGGCCGTCGGGGAAGGTCCACAGGTCGACCTGCGGCTTGACGGTCTCGCGGACGACGCCGGGGTACGCCGCGAGCCCCGACATGTCGATCTCGTTGTCGAAGTGCCCGATGTTGCCCACGATGCACTGGTGCTTCATGCGCGACATCTGGTCGGCGGTGACGACGCCCTTGTTGCCGGTCGCGGTGATCACCAGGTCGCAGGTGCCGAGCACGTCCTCGAGCGTCGCGACCTGGTAGCCGTCCATCGCCGCCTGCAGCGCGCAGATCGGGTCGATCTCGGTCACGATGACCCTCGCGCCCTGGCCCCGGAGGCTCTCCGCGCAGCCCTTGCCGACGTCCCCGTAGCCGCAGACGACGGCGACCTTGCCGCCGATGAGCACGTCCGTCGCGCGGTTGATGCCGTCGATGAGGCTGTGGCGGCACCCGTACTTGTTGTCGAACTTCGACTTGGTCACCGCGTCGTTCACGTTGATCGCGGGGAAGAGGAGCGCGTTGTCACGGGCCATCTCGTAGAGGCGGTGCACGCCGGTGGTCGTCTCCTCCGAGACCCCCCTGATCCCGGACGCCATCGTCGTCCACTTGCCCGGGTGCGTTCCCAGGCTCCTCGCGAGCACCGAGAGCACGATCGCGAACTCCTCGGAGTCCTCGCTCGTGGGTTCTGGGACCGCGCCCGCCTTTTCGAACTCGACGCCCTTGTGCACGAGCAGCGTCGCATCGCCGCCGTCGTCCAGGATCATCGTCGGGCCATCGTGGCCGGGCCAGGTCAGCGCCTGCTCGGTGCACCACCAGTACTCCTCGAGCGACTCGCCCTTCCACGCGAAGACCGGGACCCCCGCGGGGTCGTGCTCGGTGCCGTCGGCGCCGACCGCGACCGCGGCGGCGGCGTGGTCCTGGGTGGAGAAGATGTTGCAGCTCGCCCAGCGGACGTCCGCGCCGAGCGCGGTCAGCGTCTCGATCAGCACCGCCGTCTGGACGGTCATGTGAAGGCTGCCGGTGATGCGCGCACCGGTGAGCGGCTTGGCCGCGCCGTGCTCGGCGCGCATCGCCATGAGCCCCGGCATCTCGTGCTCGGCGAGGGCGATCTCGCGGCGGCCGAACCCGGCGAGCGAGAGATCGGCAACCTTGAAGTCGTGCGTGGTCATGGCGGAGCCTCCTTGAGCGCGTGCGCGCTCGTCTCGATGGAGCTCGGCGCCGACCTCTGTCGCTGCACGCTTGAGCACCCGCATCCTAGCCGTTCGCGCGCCGGGTTCCAGGGGGATGTCTCGCCGAGTGACCGTCGGCCGACGGGGTGCCAGACTTCCGGCACATCGTTGTTAGGGGAGACCATGACCTACGCCGGGACCAGGACCATCCTTGACGCGGACAGCCACCTGATGGAGATGGCCGACTTCCTCGACGACTACATCGACGCCGACCAGCGAGACCGGCTCCGCAAGGGCGGCATGGCCAAGCTCCAGCCGGTCCTCGACGATGCGGTCTCGCGCCGGGAGAAGCGCCTGAGCGATCCCCGGGCGGCCGAGGTGGCCGACGAGCGCCTCCTGCAGGACAAGGGGTGGCACGCGCTCGGGGCGTTCGACGTGGCCGAGCGCAGCCACGCGCTCGACCTCTTCGGCTTCGAGGGCCAGCTCGTCTTCGCCACGTTCGCCACCACGATGTTCCTCGGGCGCGACCTCGACCTGCTCTACGCGGGCTGTCGCGCGCAGAACCGCGCCGTCGTGGGCTTCTGTGCCGGCGACGACCGACTGCTGCCCGTCGGGTTCGTCTCGCTCGCGGACCCTGCGCGCGCCCATGCCGCCCTGCGAGAGGCGCTCTCGCTCGGCGTCGCTGCCGTCATGGTGCCGTCGACGGCCGCGGGCGACCGCGCGCCCACGCACCCGGACCTGAACCCCTTCTGGGCAGAGCTCGAAGCGTCCAACGTGCCGTTCGTCCTGCACGTCGGCGGCGGGGGCCGACTCTTGGACCCCGCGTTCCACGACAACGGGATGCCCGTGACCGACCACCTGGGCGGCGGTGAGAACGTGCGGTCGAAGGACTACCTCGCGATCCACCACTCCCCGGAGGTCTTCTTGGGCGCGCTCATCTACGACGGCCTGTTCGACCGCTTCCCCGCCCTCCGTGGCGCGTGCATCGAGCAGGGCGCGGGCTGGGTGGTCTCGTGGCTGCGCCACCTCGACTACGGCCAGCGCGCGTTCAAGCGGACCGAGGAGCCCCTTCAGCACCTCGCCGACAGGCCCTCGAGCTACGTGCGTCGGCACCTCAAGTTCACGCCGTTCCCAGGCGAGGACGTGGGCTGGATGATCGAGCAGGCCGGCGACGAGCTGTTCATGTTCTCGACGGACTTCCCGCACCCAGAGGGCGGGAGGGACCCGCTCGCAAAGTTCGAGGACGCCATGTCGTCGACGCCCGAGCTCGCCAAGGAGCGCTTCTTCCACCACAACATGGCCGAGCTGCTCACCGGCGCTGGGGCGTAGCTACAGGTCCTTGAACATCGCCGTCGCCATCACCTGGTAGCCGAGCGAGTCGTAGAGCGAGCGCGCGACCACGTTGGGGCCGAAGACGTTGAGGGCGACCCGCGTCCCGTCGTGCTCCTTGGTCCAGTCCTCGGCTGCCTGCATCGCCGCGCGACCGAGGCCGCGACCCCGGTGCGCCTCATCGATCTCGACGTAGAAGACGAACCAGGTGCTCTCGAGGTTCCCGAACGGCTTGCCCATCCACAGGGTGCCGACGACCTCGTCGCCGTCGAGCACGTTCATCGCGTGCTGCCCCTCGGCGGGCAGGCCCCCAGGGAAGAGCTGCTCTTGTTGGGCCTTGCCGTTCGTCTCCGCGGACGCACGGCTCTCGCCCGCGCCGATCCGCTCTTCGATGTAGCCGGCGAACGTCTCGGGGATCCACGTGACGAGCTCTTCTTTTGACTTTTCGCGGAGTGTGACCATCGCGCCAGCGTACGGTGCCGTCGGTTCAGACGCCCACTCGGAACTCGACGACGTCGCCCTCCTGCATGACGTAGTCGCGGCCCTCGATCCGCGCCTTGCCCGACGACCGAAGCGCGACGACCGATCCCGCCTCGACGAGGTCGTCGTAGGAGACGACCTCTGCCTTGATGAAGTGCGTCTCGAAGTCTGAGTGGATGACGCCGGCCGCCTCTGGCGCGGTCGCGCCCTTGTGGATCGTCCAGGCTCGCGCCTCCTTCGGTCCCGCCGTGAGGAACGTCTGCAGCCCGAGGGTCTCGAAGCCGACGCGGGCGAGCTGCGAGAGCCCCGATTCATGCTGGCCGTACTCGGCGAGCAGCTCGGCCGCCTCGTCGGGGTCGAGCCCGGAGAGCTCCGACTCGAGCTTCGCGGACAGGATCACGCTCGGGGCGGGTGCGGCGAGTGCGGTGAGGCGCGCCTTCGCCTCGTCATCGGCGAGCGTCGCCTCGTCGACGTTGAAGACGTAGATGAACGGCTTCGACGTGAGCAGGTGCAGGTCGCCCAGCGCCTCGAGGTCGAGCTCGTGCGCCGCCGACGCGATCGTCCGGCCGTCGTCGAGCACCGCTCGGGCCGCGTGCGTCGCGGCGAGCTGCGGTCCGGGCGCGCCGGCGCCGGGGCGCTTGGCGTCGCGTTCCATGCGGGGGAGCGCCTTGTCGACGGTCTGGAGGTCGGCCAGGATCAGCTCGGTCTCGATCGTCGAGATGTCGTCGGAGGGGTTGAGCCGGCCCTCCACGTGGATGACGTCGTCGTCCTCGAAGGCCCGGACGACCTCGCAGATCGCGTCGGTCTCGCGGATGGCGGCGAGGAACTGGTTGCCGAGCCCCTCGCCCTCGCTCGCGCCGCGGACGATCCCGGCGATGTCGAGGAAGGTGACCGCAGCGGGGATGACCTTGGGCGCGTCGTAGAGCTTGGCGAGCGGCACGAGCCGCCGATCGGGGACCTCGACGATCCCGACGTTCGGCTCGATCGTCGCGAACGGGTAGTTGGCGGCGAGCACCTCGTTCTGGGTGAGCGCGTTGAACAGCGTCGACTTGCCGACGTTCGGCAGGCCGGCGATCGCGATCGAGAGTCCCATGGGCGCCGAGGCTACGCGCCGCTGCAGTGGCCGAGATCGTGCCTGCGGCCCCTTGTTAACGTGGTCCACGTCCGTTTCGCGGGCGCGTGCACCGGAGGGGCGAGCATGCAGACTGCCGAGCAGGCGAGGGCGTCGGCGTCGATCCCCGCTGCAGCGCAGCGCTACTTGGCGGCGAGCTCGCTCGACGGGGGAGCGATCGTGGCCTCCGAGGAGCGCCTCGCTCGATTCTTGGCCGGGCTTCCAGGCGTCGACCAGGTGGGCTGCGAGGCCCGGGCCGCGATGCTGGCCACGAGGTCGGTCAAGACGACGTCCAAGCTCCGTGCCATCGACCTCGCGATCTCGATGATCGACCTCACGACGCTCGAGGGCGCTGACACCGACGGCAAGGTCAAGAACCTCTGCGCGAAGGCGCGCCGGCCGGAGCCCGCCGACGACACGGTGCCCGCCGTGGCCGCCGTCTGCGTCTACCCCGACCTGGTCACCATGGCGCGGCGCGCGCTCGCCGACAGCACCGTGGCGGTCGCCTCGGTGGCGACCGCCTTTCCGTCCGGCCGCGCCTCGCTCGCGGTCAAACTCGCCGACGTGGCGGACGCCGTCGCCGCCGGTGCCGACGAGGTCGACATGGTGATCGACCGCGGCGCGTTCCTCCAGGGCCGCTACGGCAGGGTCGCCGAGGAGATCGTGGCCGTCAAGGAGACCTGCGGTGGTGCGCATCTCAAGGTGATCCTCGAGACCGGCGAGCTCTCGACCTATGACAACGTGCGTCGCGCGGCATGGCTCGCGATGCTCGCCGGCGCGGACTTCGTGAAGACCTCGACCGGAAAGGTGTCGCCCGCCTCGACCGTGCCCGTCGCGCTCGTGCTGCTCGAGGCGGTCCGTGACTACGAGGCGGTGAGCGGCCGAGCGGTCGGAGTCAAGGTCGCAGGCGGCATCCGGACCACCAAGGACGCGATCCGGTACCTCGTCGCGGTCAACGAGACCGTCGGGGCACGCTGGCTCACCAGCGACCTGTTCCGGATCGGCGCCTCGAGTTTGCTCAACGACCTGCTCTTGCAGCGCCGAAAGCAGCTCACCGGCGCCTATGCGGGCGCCGACGACGTGAGCGTGGAGTGACGTGACCGACACCACCGAGCCACGGGCCGCGCCCGAGGCGATCGAGTACGCGCCCGCGCCGGAGTCACGCGCGGTCGCGCGACTGCAAAGCTCCTACGGCCTCTTCATCGACGGGGCGTTCCGAGAGCCCATCGACGGGACGGTGTTCAAGACCGTG
Organism: Acidimicrobiales bacterium; assembly: GCA_036560685.1. Classification (GTDB taxonomy): domain Bacteria; phylum Actinomycetota; class Acidimicrobiia; order Acidimicrobiales; family RAAP-2; genus Palsa-459. The sequence continues at coordinate 10,757 of DATBQT010000049.1, read as the reverse complement.
AGCCCCTCGAGCGAAGAGGTGCTCGCCGAGGTCGTACAGGCCGGTCCGCGCGACGTGGACGCCGCGGTCACCGCCGCGCGCGCGGCGTTCGACGGGCCGTGGGGCTCGATGCCCGGGCGGCAGCGCGCGAAGTACCTGTTCCGCATCGCCCGGCTGATCCAGGAGCGCTCCCGCGAGCTCGCCGTCGTCGAGACGCTCGACAACGGCAAGCCGATCCGCGAGTCGCGCGACGTCGACATCCCGCTCGCCGCGGCGCACTTCTTCTACTACGCGGGCTGGGCCGACAAGCTCGAGCACGCGGGCTTCGGCGCGCGGCCCAAGCCGCTCGGCGTGGCGGCCCAGGTCATCCCGTGGAACTTCCCCCTGCTCATGGCGGCATGGAAGCTCGCTCCGGCGCTCGCCACCGGCAACACGTGCGTGCTCAAGCCGGCCGAGACCACACCGCTGTCCGCGCTGGTCCTCGCCGACATCCTCCAGCAGGCAGAGCTGCCCGATGGCGTCGTGAACGTGCTCACCGGCGACGGGTCGACCGGCGCGTCGCTCGTCGCGCACGACGACGTCGACAAGGTCGCCTTCACCGGATCGACCGACGTCGGGCGCCGGATCGCCGAGATGGTGGCCGGGACCTCGAAGCGCCTGACGCTCGAGCTCGGGGGGAAGGCCGCGAACATCGTGTTCGCCGACGCTGCGCTGGACCAGGCGGTCGAGGGGATCGTGAACGGGATCTTCTTCAACCAGGGCCACGTGTGCTGCGCGGGGTCGAGGCTGCTCGTCGAAGAGTCCGTCGCCTCGACGGTCGTCGACATGCTCAAGCGACGGCTCGCCACGCTGCGGCTCGGCGACCCCATGGACAAGAACACCGACATCGGCGCGATCAACTCCGCCGAGCAGCTCGGTCGGATCGTCGCGCTCGCCGACGCCGGGGTCGACGAGGGCGCGGAGCGCTGGAGCCCTGCGTGCGTGCTGCCGGAGAAGGGGTGGTGGTTCCCGCCCACGGTCTTCACCGACGTCTCGCCGTCGCACCGCATCGCGCGCGAGGAGATCTTCGGACCGGTGCTCTCGGTCCTCACCTTCCGCACGCCCGACGAGGCGGTCGAGAAGGCGAACAACACCACCTACGGGCTGTCGGCGGGCGTGTGGACCGAGAAGGGGAGCCGAATCCTGGCGATGGCCGAGCGCCTGCGTGCGGGTGTGGTCTGGGCGAACACGTTCAACCGGTTCGACCCCGCGAGCCCGTTCGGCGGGTTCAAGGAGTCGGGCTTCGGCCGCGAGGGCGGCCGTCACGGGCTGGAGGCGTACCTCGATGTCTGAGCCGCGCCTCGAGGTGAAGAAGACCTACAAGCTGTTCATCGCGGGCGCGTTCCCGCGCTCGGAGTCGGGTCGGTCCTACGTCGTCGAGTCGCACGACGGGCGGTTCCTCGCCAACGTGGCGTGGGCGTCGCGAAAGGACGTCCGCGAGGCGGTCGTGGCGGCGCGTGCCGCCCTGTCGAAGTGGTCAGCGGCGACCGCGTACAACCGCGGACAGGTCCTCTACCGCGTCGCCGAGCTGCTCGAGGACCGTCGCGACCAGTTCGTGGCGGCCGTCCGCGACGCCGAGGGCGCGACGCAGCGGTCGGCATCGGCGCAGGTCGCCGCCTCGATCGACCTGTGGGTCTGGTACGCGGGGTGGACCGACAAGGTGGCGCAGGTGGCGGGGTCGTCGAACCCCGTGGCCGGCCCCTACTTCAACTTCTCAGTGCCCGAGCCGACGGGGGTCGTCGGTATCGTCGCGCCGACCGACTCGTCGTTGCTCGGCCTCGTCGCGGTCGTCGCCCCCGTCGTCGCCACCGCGAACACCGTGATCGTCGTCGCCGACGAGCGGCGCCCGCTCCCCGCGGTCACACTCACCGAGGTGCTCGCGACGTCTGACGTCCCTGGCGGCGTCGTCAACCTGCTCACCGGCCCGGTCGACGAGCTCGCCCCGGTCCTCGCCGCCCACCGTGACGTCGACGGGCTCGACCTCGCTGGCGCGCCGGGTGAGGCGGCCGGCGCGCTCGAGGCAGCTGGTGCGACGAACATCAAGCGCGTCGCGCGGCCCGCGCCGGTGGGCTTCGACTGGTCGAAGGACCCCGGGACCTCGCGACTGCTCCGGTTCGTCGAGACCAAGACGGTCTGGCACCCGATCGGGATCTGACCACGGGGCCTACAGAGGGCCGTGGCTACGCTTCTGCGGTGCCGTCTGCTGATCCGTACGCACTGGCAGAGGTCGCAGCGCTCGAGATCGTCGAGCGCACGGGTGGCAGCCGCCCTGACGTCGCCATCGTGCTCGGCTCGGGCTGGCTCCCCGCGGCGGACACCCTCGGCGCGCCGGCGGCCGAGGTGCCCACCGCCGAGCTGACGGGCTTCGCCGCGCCCACCGTCGCGGGGCACGCCGGGTCGATCCGCGCACTCGACGTCGGAGGGGCGCGCGTCCTCGTGCTGGTGGGTCGCGTGCACCTCTACGAGGGCCGCACCGAGCACGAGGTGGTCCACGGGGTCAGGGCGGCGGTCCTCGCGGGCTGCGCCACGGTCGTGCTCACGAACGCCGCGGGTGGGCTCGACCCGGACTGGGCGCCCGGCACCCCCGTGGCGATCAGGGACCACCTCAACCTCACGAACCGCTCGCCGCTGTCGGGACCGCCGCCTCCCGACGGGTACGCCTCGCGGTTCGTCGACCTCTCGGAGGTCTACTCCGCGCGCCTGCGCGGGATCGCCAGGGCCGTGCACCCCGGCCTCGCAGAGGGCGTCTACGCCGCGCTGCGGGGCCCGCACTACGAGACCCCCGCCGAGATCACGATGCTCCGCGCGCTCGGCGCAGACCTCGTCGGCATGTCAACGGCGCTCGAGGCGATCGCGGCGCGACACCTCGGCGCCGAGGTGCTCGGGATCTCGCTCGTGACCAACCTCGCGGCCGGCGTCTCGCCGACGCCGCTCAACCACGCCGAGGTCCTGGAGGCCGGCGCCGCCGCCGCTCCCGGCCTCGGCACGCTGCTGCGCGCGGTCGTCGAGCGGCTGTGAACGGGACCGCCTCACCTCTCGATCCCGACCTCGAACGAGTCGCGCGCGACTGGATCGCCGCTGATCCCGATCCTGCGACGCGCGAGGAGCTCGAGCGCCTCCTCGCAGACAGCGACGCCACGGTCCTGCACGAGCGGTTCGACCACCCGCTCACGTTCGGGACGGCGGGCCTTCGCGGCGTCGAGGGGGCGGGACCTGGCGCGATGAACTGCTTGGTCGTGCGCCGCACCGCCCAGGGAGTGGCCGACTGGATCACGAGCAAGGGCGACGCGGCGATGCGGGCCGGCGTGGTCGTGGGCCGCGACGCCCGACGGGGCTCGGCTGCGTTCGCACGCGAGACGACCGACGTGCTCAGCCGCGGCGGCATCGCGGTGCACGAGTTCGCCCGGCCGCTTCCCACGCCACTCGCCGCGTTCTCGGTTCGCCACCTGCGCGCGGCGGGCGGCGTGGTCGTCACCGCGAGCCACAACCCCGCGCGGGATAACGGCTACAAGGTCTACGACGAAGACGGATCCCAGATCGTCCCGCCCGTCGACGAGCAGATCGAGGCCGCTGCGCGGCGCCGAGCGGTGGAGCCCCCGCCCCAGGCGAGCGTGCCCGGTGTGGTGGCGACGATCGACGACGAGGCGCTGCTCGCCGCGTACGAGGCCCGCCTCGCCACGTTGGTTGATCCCATGGGACCCCGAGACCTCCTCGTCGCCTACACGCCACTGCACGGCGTCGGTGGTGCCGTCGTCCCCGGCCTGCTCCGCCGGGCGGGCTTCACCGTCGAGGAGGTCGCCGAGCAGGCCGAGCCCGACCCGGCGTTCCCGACCGTGCCGTTCCCCAACCCCGAAGAGCCCGGCGCGCTCGACCTCGCCATCGCACTCGCGAGGCGCATCGGCGCCGACCTCGTGGTGGCGAACGACCCCGATGCCGATCGACTCTGCGTCGCGGTGCCCGACCGAGGGTCGTTCCGGCCGCTCTCGGGCGACGAGCTGGGGGCGATCCTGGGCGACGTGCGGTGCGCCGCGACCTCGGGCGAGGACCGGCTGGCCGCCACGACGATCGTGTCGTCGTCGATGCTCGCAGAGATCGCGGCGTCTCACGGTGTGGCCTTCGCCGAGACGCTCACGGGGTTCAAGTGGCTTGGTCGCGCCGGCGCCGAGCGGGGCCGGCGGCTCGTCTTCGCCTACGAAGAGGCCCTCGGCTACGCGGTCAGCGATGCGGTCGCTGACAAGGACGGCATGTCCGCGGCGCTGCTCGCGTGCGCGGTCGCCGCACAGCGCAAGGCAGACGGCTCTTCCTTGCTCGAGGCGCTCGATGAGCTGTCGAGCCGATTCGGCGTGCACGCCACCGTGCAGCGCTCGTATCGGCGCGAGGGCGCAGGCGGCCAGGACGCGATCGCCGCGACGGTCGAGGGGCTCCTCACGAGCCCGCCGACGTCGCTCGGCGGGGCCGCGGTCAGCGACGTCGAGGATCTGGCAATGGGCGTCGACGGGCTCCCGGCGACCGAGGGGGTGCGGCTTCGATGCGCGTCGGTCATCCGCGTGGTGGTCCGGCCGAGTGGCACCGAGCCGAAGCTGAAGGCCTACGTCGAGGTCGTCCAGCCGCCGGTCCCACGAGGCGACGTGGTGACGTCGCGCGAGCGGGCACGAGCGATCCTCGATGCCGTCGTCGCCGACGTCGACGCGATCTGCGGCTGACTACGCCCTCGCGCCGCCTGCGGTGCGGACGGACTCCGCGGTGAGCGCCGCGTAGCGCGGCTTGATCACCGAGTCGATGAGCGCGAGGCGGTGGTCGAAAGGGTAGAACGCGCTCTTCATCGCGTTCAGCGTCAGCCACTCGAGGTCGGCGAACCCCCAGTCGAAGACGCGACAGAGCGCCGCCATCTCCGAGGTCATCGAGACGCCGCTCATGAGCCGGTTGTCGGTGTTCAACGTGACGCGGAACCGCAGGCGCCGCAGCAGCTCGATCGGGTGCTCTGCGAGCGTGCGGACCGCGCCGGTGTGCACGTTGGAGGTCGGGCACATCTCGAGTGGCACGCGTCGGTCCCGCACGTAGCTCGCGAGGCGACCGAGCGAGACTGACCCGTCCTCTGCAACCTGGATGTCGTCGACGATCCGCACGCCATGGCCGAGGCGCTCGGCGTTGCACCACTGCAGCGCCTCCCAGATCGAGGGCAGCCCGAACGCCTCGCCGGCGTGCAGCGTGGCGTGGAAGTTCTCCCGTTGGATGAGCTGGAACGCGTCGAGGTGCCGCGTCGGCGGGTAGCCCGCCTCGGCCCCTGCGACGTCGAACCCGCAGACCCCCGCATCGCGGTAGGACACGGCGAGCTCGGCGATCTCACGGGATCGCGCCGCCGTGCGCATCGCGGTGAGCAGCGCGCGGACCACGATCGGACGCCCTGCGAGGGCCGCTTCGGCGGCGCCGGCCTCGAAGCCGAAGAGGACCGCCTCGACGACGGCGTCGAGGTCCAGACCGCCCTCGGTGTGCAGCTCCGGCGCGAACCGGACCTCTGCGTAGACCACGCCGTCACGCGAGAGATCCTCCACGCACTCGGTCGCGACCCTCGAGATGGCGTCTTTGTGCTGCATCACCGCCACGGTGTGGGCGAACCCTTCGAGGTAGCGGACGAGGTCGCGCCTCGGGGTGTCGCTCGAGAACCACTCGCCGAGCGCGACGGGGTCGGTCGTCGGGAGCCCGGTGTGCCCGCACTCGGCGGCGAGGTCGATGACCGTCGCCGGGCGGAGTCCACCGTCGAGGTGGTCGTGGAGAAGCACCTTCGGGGCTCGCAGCAGCTGGTCGCCCGTCGGCATCGTCGAATCGTAATGGGTGGGTCGTCGCCGGACCTCTGGCGCATCCGCGATGCGCCGCTCGTGCGCGACATGATTGGCACGGGAGGTGCGCCAAGGTGGTGACGAGGAGCCCGTGGCAGCCCAGGGTCCTGCTCGCGATCTCGCTCGGCCTGCTGTGCGCATCGCTGGTCGTCGTTGGCCTGCTCGTGACGATGCCTGGGTTCGCTCGCGCTGCGGTGTGGGTGTTCGCAGCCGGCGTCCTTTGGCTCGGCGTTGGCGTGCTTCGCATGGGTTCCGTGCAGGTCGACGACGATGCCGTCATCGTGCGCACCGAGGTGCGCTCACGGAGGATCTCGAGGGCTGCGATCGTCGGCGTTGGCCTCGAGGCCCGGCAGTTCCCCTACCGGCGCGTGGCACCCGTCATCGCGGTGCGCGCAGGCAGGCCGTGTCGGCTCGGGGACTTCTCATCGTCGCTCCGGGCGCACCGGCGAAGTCCGACGACGTCGCTCGCCGGAAGGACCGCGTCGATGCTCCAGACGGCGCTCGGGGTGCCCGGGCCGCCGGCATAGTCAGCCGACGACGCGATCGAGGAGGAGCGGCGGCGCCGCCCACGGGGTGTCGTCGATGCCGACCGCGTCCTCGAGCGCCGCGAGCGCTCTCGGGATCAGCTCGTCATCGTCGGTGTGCAGCTCGAGGAGGGGCCGGCCCACCGACACGAGGTCGCCCGGCTTGGCGAGGCAGACGACCCCGGCGGTCGCGCTCACCGCGTCCTCCTTGCGAGCGCGACCGGCACCCAGTCGCCATGCCGCAACGCCCACGCCCATCGCGTCGAGCCGCTGCAGCGTGCCACCTCGCTCGGCTGTCAGCGTGTGGACCACGCGAGCCTTCGGCATCGGGGCGTCGGGATCGCCGCCCTGGGCGGCGATCATCGTGCGATAGGTGTCGTACGCGGTCCCGTCACGCAGCCGTGTTGCGGGGTCCTCGCCGTGCAGGCCGGCGAGCGCGAGCATCTCGCCAGCGAGGGCGATGGTGACCTCCACCACGTCGGCAGGTCCACCGCCCTGGAGCACGTCGATCGACTCCTGGACTTCGAGGGCGTTACCAGCCGCACGACCGAGCGGCGTGTCCATCGCGGTGAGGAGCGCGACCGTGGCGACCCCGTGGTCGCGCCCGAGCCCCGCCATCGTCCGAGCGAGCTCAGTGGCCTGCACGCGGTCGCGCATGAACGCCCCGGTGCCGACCTTCACGTCCAGGACCAGCGACGCGGTGCCCTCGGCGATCTTCTTGGACATGATCGACGCGGCGATGAGCGGGATCGACTCCACGGTGCCCGTGACGTCGCGCAGGGCGTAGAGCTTGCGGTCGGCCGGCGCGAGCCCGTCACTCGCCGCGCAGATGACACAGCCCACGGACTCGAGCTGGTCGAGCACCTCGTCGTTCGTGAGCGTGGCGCGCCACCCGGGAATGGACTCGAGCTTGTCAAGGGTGCCGCCGGTGTGGCCGAGGCCCCGTCCTGAGAGCTGCGGCACCGCCGCGCCGCAGGCGGCGACCAGTGGCGCGAGGATCAGCGACACCTTGTCGCCGACACCACCGGTCGAGTGCTTGTCCACCGTCGGTCGCGAGAGCCGCGACAGGTCGAGCCGCTCGCCAGACTCGATCATCGCTGAGGTCCACGTGGACAGCTCACGGCTCGACAGGCCGTTCAGGAGCACCGCCATGAGCAGCGACGAGACCTGGTAGTCGGCGACGCCGCCACGCACGTACTCCTCCAGGATCCAGCGGATCTCCTCATCGGCGAGCTCGAGTCGGTCCCGCTTCGCGCGGATGATCTCGACCGCGTCGAACTGTCCGCCGCCTGTCACGCGTCGGGCCGCCGGGCCTCGAGCTCGTCGCGATCGAACGCGCCGGGCAGCAGCGACGAGAGCGACAGCGGCTCACGACCCGCACCGGCGTCTACCAAGAGCTCCGGCCCGCCATGCTCCATGAGGATCTGGCGGCACCGCCCGCATGGTGCGAGTGGGCGGCCGTCGCCCGCGGTCACGCTCAGCGCGACGAGGCGTCCGTGCGCGCCGGCGACGAGTGCCGAGGCGAGCCCGCACTCAGCGCAGAGCGTGAGGCCGTAGGACGCGTTCTCCACGTTGCAGCCCGTAACCATCGTCCCGTCCTCTGCGAGGCCAGCGGCGCCGACGCGCAGCCCGGAGTACGGCGCGTGTGCACGAGTCGCGACGTCGTCGGCGGCGCTGCGAAGACGCGGCCAGTCGACGGCATCCGCGCTCGTGGGCCCAGCCGCCATCAGGCGCGAACACTACACTTCGACGATCGTGGGCCACGCCGAGGAGACGCCGGTGCGGATCGCCGACGAGGTCCGCGACGCGATCACGGACCGGCGAGGTGTGGTGGCGCTGGAGACGACGCTGCTCGTCCACGGACTCCCTCCCGAAGACGCGGTGAAGGTCGCAGCTGACCTCGAGCAGGCGGTCCGTGCGGCTGGCGCGGTGCCCGCCACTGTCGGCATGCTCGAGGGCGTCGCGGTCGTCGGACTCGCGGGCGCCGAGATCGACCGCCTCGTCGAGCAGCGAGCGACCGTGCGCAAGCTCTCGACAAGGGACCTGGGGCTCGCCGCCGCGTCGCGGAGCGACGGTGCGACCACCGTCGCCGCCACCGTCGCACTCGCCGCCGCTGCCCGGATCCGCGTCATGGCAACCGGCGGCATCGGCGGCGTGCACCTAGGTGCGAGGGACACCTTCGACGAGTCGGCCGACCTCGTGGCGCTCTCGCGGACACCGGTGCTCGTCGTCGCGTCGGGGGTGAAGTCGATCCTGGACGTCGCCGCGACCCTCGAGCGCCTCGACACGCTCGGCGTTCCCGTGGCTGCGTACGGCTCGACGTCCTTCCCGGGCTTCTACGTCGTCGACTCCGGGCTGCACGTCGAGTGGTCCGTGGACTCACCTGAGCTGGTCGCGTCCGCGTTCGCCGCGCACAACGGCTTCGGCGGCGGGGGGATGCTGCTCGCGAACCCGGTGCCACAGGACGACCAGATGGATCTCGCCCTGCACGACCGGGCACTCGCAGAGGGTCTCCAGCTCGCCTCAGAGCGCGGGCTGACGGGAGCCGACGTGACGCCGTTCCTGCTGGATCACTTCGCCCAGACGACCGGCGGGGCGAGCGTACGTGCGAACGTCGCACTGGTGCTTGGCAACGCGACGCTGGCAGGGATGGTGGCCGTCGCGCTCGTCGCTCATGGAGGGGCAGCGCCGAGCGCGTGACGGGCGAGTCACGTAGCACGCCCTCCGTCGCGGTCGTCGGCGACGTGATGGTGGATGTCGTCGTCTTGGTGTCGGCGCCATTCGCGCATGCGTCCGACACGCCGTCGATGATCACGACCGCCCCGGGCGGATCGGCTGCGAATCAAGCGGTCTGGCTAGCCCGCGCAGGTCTGGCGGTGACGATCGCTGCATCAATCGGGGACGACCCGGTTGGCGACGCGGCGCTGCGGACCCTGGCCGCAGAAGGCGTGCAGGTCGAGAAGGTGCGACGTGTTCGGCGCGCCACCGGCGTGGTGGTCGCGCTCGTCGAGCCAGACGGGCAGCGTTCGATGCTCACGGACCGGGGCGCAAACCTCGAGCTGACCCCCGAGATGGTTGATGGGGCGCTCAGCGCCATGGCACGTGTCACGCACGTGCACGTGTCGGGCTACTGCCTCCTGGACGAGTCGACCCGGCCAGCGGGCCTCCGTGCCGTCGAGTGGGCCCGCGCGGCCGGCACGTCGTTGTCCGTCGACGCAAGCTCGGCCGCCCCCTTGCGGTCGCTCGAGGCGGGCGCATTCCTGTCGTGGGTCGCCGGCGCGGACTACCTCTTGGCAAATCTCGACGAAGGGGCAGCACTGACGTCACTCGAGCGTGCGGAAGACATCGTCGAGCGTCTCGCGGAGGACGTAGGTGAGGCAGTGCTCACTCTGGGCGCGAGTGGTGTGCTGGTCAAGAGAAGCGACGGCCGGTCGGTCCGGGCGACCGCGAACGCTCCGGTGGTCACGGACACGACTGGCGCAGGCGACGCGTTCTGCGCGACGTATCTCGCACGCCGGCTCTGCCGGAGAGGCATCGACGAGGCGCTCGCGGATGCCGCGCTGGCAGCGTCGAGCGCCGTCGCGTCGGTCGGCGCGCGCACCTGGCGCTGACTACTCGCGCGAGTAGGGGATGCCGTCTGCCGCGGGCGCGCGAACCCGACCCGCGAGCCCGGCGACCACCGCGATGGTGACCATGTAGGGCAACGCATTCAAGAACTGGCTGGGGATCGCGACCTGCGATGAGTAGACGCTGATGTTTGCGGCGAGCGAGAGCGTGAAGCCGAAGAGCAGCGTGCCGGCGACCGCACCCCACGGCTTCCAGCGTCCGACGATCATGATCGCCAGCGCGATGAAGCCGTAGCCCTGCGTCATCCCGACGCCGAAGTTGATCCCGGACCCGATGGTAAATGTTGCGCCGCCGATGCCGGCCACCATCCCGCCAAGGATGACGTTCGAGTATCTGGTCCGGATGACGTTGATGCCGACGGTCTCGGATGCTCGCGGCTTCTCACCCACGGACCGGACGCGCAGGCCCCAGCGGGTCCGGAACAGTCCGAAGTTGATGAGTGCGGCGAGCGCGAGCGCGAGGTACACGAAGTAGGGCTGATCGAAGAGCGCAGGTCCGAGGATCGGGATCCGAGAGAGCACAGGGATGGCGATGGGAAGTGCCTGGATCGTCTGGTTGAGCGAGGCGTGTGGCACGAGGACCTGGTCATTGAGGAACGTCGTCATGCCCGTGCAGAACGCGACGATGACGACGCCCACGATCACCTGGTTCGCCCGGTAGCGCAGGGCCATGAAGGCGAGGAGCAAGCCGACCAGGCCGCCGACAGCCGCCGCGACAAGCGTGCCGGCGATGAGCCCGACGTTGGACGGAC
>DATBQT010000048.1:0-1883 GCA_036560685.1 Acidimicrobiales bacterium | reverse complement strand
GCCTCGCGACGATGGCGGGGAGCCGCCTGCCCGCTCGCTACACGCGCGGGCTCGACCGCTTCCGCTACGGGCCGGGCGTCTGCAAGGTGGACTGGGCCCTGTCGGGTCCGGTCCCGTGGTCCGCCGAGGTGTGCCGAACCGCAGGCACCGTGCACGTGGGCGGCACCTTCGAGGAGGTCGCCGACGCCGAGCGTGCCGTCACGGACGGCCGCCACCCTGAGCGGCCGTTCTGCATCGTCGTGCAGCCCTGTGTCGCCGACCCGACCCGCGCGCCTGTCGGGCAGCACACGCTCTGGGGCTACTGCCACGTGCCAAGTGGCTCCGACGTCGACATGACCGCGCGGATCGAGGCGCAGATCGAGCGCTTCGCGCCGGGCTTCGGTGACCTCGTGCTCGCGCGCTCGACCTTGACGGCGTGCGCCGTCGAGCGCGCGAACCCCAACTACGTCGGCGGCGACATCGGCGGCGGCGTGGCCTCGCTGCGCCAGACCCTGTTCCGACCGACCCTCGCGTGGAACCCGTACCGCACGCCCGTGCCGGGGCTCTACCTCTGCTCGGCGTCGACGCCCCCGGGCGGCGGCGTGCACGGCATGTGCGGGGTAGGCGCCGCGCGCACGGTCCTTCGCGATCTGCGACTCAACGCTGGGAACTGAGCGCTGGCGAGCCGCTCGTCACGTGGCCCGGAGCGCCTCTGCGGGACGGAGTCGCGCGGCGAGTGCAGCCGGCACGACGGCGAGGATGTTGCCCACGACGATGGCGCCAATGGCCACCACCACGACCTGCTGAGCAGGCACCACCGCAACCGGCTCCACGCCGACGGCTGTCGCGAACAGCTCCCACGTCGAGCGGCCGACGATGATCCCGACGGGCACGCCCACGACGATCCCGATGAGGCAGACAGTTGTCGCCTGCCAGCACACAGCGGCAGAGACCTGGCGTCGGACGAACCCGAGGACCTTGAGGAGCGCCACCTCCTTGCGGCGTCGCGACACGCTGACCAACAAGAGGTGCGCGAGCGTTGCGACGCCGAAGAGCGCGAGCGTGAGACCGAGCAATGCAGGGAAGTTGATGGCTTGACCGAAGTTGACGAGGTTGGTGGGGACCACGATCTCGGAGAGGTAGGGGGCGTATCGCGCCTCGAGGCTCGCGACCGTCGCGTCGCCGCGGCGGCCGGGAACGGTCCCGATCACCGCGAACCAAGTTGCCTGCTTAAGGATCAATGGTTCGAACTGAGACGTGCAACGAGCGGCGGACAGCGTGGGTGGGCAGAGGGCGAGCACCGCGGCTCGGACCGAGAGGACTGCTCCGACGCCGATGGCAGGGGAGTTCCCGGGGGGGAGCACGACCTCTCCCACGACGCGGAACTGTCGCACCACCGTGTGTCCTTTGTTCGTGACGATCTTGACTTGGACCGTCGAGCCGACGGACGCGTGCGCGCTCGCGAGCGTCTTGGTCCCGAGCGCTGTCTCGTGGTCGCCGCTCGGATAGCGGCCGTCCACGAGCGTGAACGCCATCGGCCCCTTCGAGACGTCGGTCATGAATGCGGGAGTCGACACGCCGTTGACGTCGACGAGCTTGCCGACGACGCCGTAGGAGACCTTGTCGACAGTGGGGTTGGCGTTGAGGGCGCGCGCTAGGGAGTGGACCTGGAAGCCTGTCAGGTTCTGCATGCTGACCTGCCAGTTGATGCCGTAGAGGCGAGGCGTCGCGAGGAGCGTCGACAGGCTCGCGCCGAACACCACTGACGCCACGAGGGCGGTCACCGCGGCAACCGTCCCGACCAGGGCCGTGGCGACCGGCACACTCGCGCGACCTCTTCGGCGCTCAAGTGCGTAGCGAGTGCCGATCAGCATCGGTGGTGGTGCGCCCATGCGGGCAGCCGC
>DATBQT010000047.1:0-4712 GCA_036560685.1 Acidimicrobiales bacterium | reverse complement strand
CGCCCTCGACGCGGGCGCGCTCGACCTCCACGAGCTCATCGAGCTGCGCGCGCAGCCCGACAGCGCGCTCGACGTGCGCCTCGAGCTGGCCGGGGTCGAGCCGAACGACACGGGCACCCGCGTCGTGGTCACGACGCCCGGGCGGCTGCTGTTCAACGAGGCCCTGCCCGACGCCTACCGGTTCGTGAACGGCCTCATCGGGCGCCGCGCGACCCCGATCGGGACGATCGTGGAGGAGATCTCCTCGCAGTGGGGCAAGCAGGACGTCGCGGCGAGCCTCGACAAGATCAAGGCGCTCGGGTTCCGCTACGCGAGCCAGTCGGGCCTCACGATCTCGATCGACGACGTCGTCACCCCGCCCAACAAGCAGGAGATCCTGGACCGCTACGAGGAGGAGGCCGCCAAGGCCGAGGCCCAGTACAAGCGGGGCATCATCACCGACGAGGAGCGGCGCCAGAAGGAGGTCGAGATCTGGACTTCGGCCAACTCCGAGGTGGGCCGCGCCCTCGAGACGACGCTCGCGGGGCTCAAGTTCAACCCCATCGAGATGATGGTGGACTCCGGCGCGCGAGGGAACTCCCAGCAGATCCGCCAGATCGCGGGCATGAAGGGCCTCGTCTCCAACCCCCGAGGCGAGATGATCCCCCGCCCGATCAAGTCCTCGTTCCGCGAGGGCCTGTCGGTGCTCGAGTACTTCATCTCCACGCACGGCACCCGAAAGGGGCTCGCGGACACCGCCCTTCGCACCGCTGACTCGGGCTACCTGACCCGTCGCCTCGTCGACGTCGCCCAGGAGCTCATCGTCAAGGAGGACGACTGCGGGACCGCGAGGGGCATCTGGCTCGAGGAGATCGAGGTCGACACCCCCGGCAAGCGCGCCTACCTCGAGACGAGGGCCTACGGCCGCGTCCTCGCGGAGCCCGTCGAGCTCGAGGACGCCACGATCGAGCAGGGCACGATGCTGGACGACGAGCTCGTCGCGCGCATCCGCGACGACAAGGTCGAGCGGATCCGCGTGCGCTCGACGCTGACGTGCGAGGCCGAGTACGGCGTGTGCGCCCAGTGCTACGGCCAGTCGCTCGCGACGGGCCGGCTCATCGAGCTCGGCGAGGCCGTCGGCGTCATCGCCGCGCAGTCCATCGGCGAGCCGGGCACCCAGCTGACCATGCGGACCTTCCACGCCGGTGGCGTGGCCGAGTCCGACATCACCCACGGCCTCCCGCGCGTCGTCGAGCTCTTCGAGGCCCGCACGCCCAAGGGCGCGGCGCGCCTCGCGCGCCACACCGGCGTCGTGCGCATCGAGGACGTCGAGGGCGGCCGCAAGGTCAGCGTCGTGGCCGACGACGGCACGCGCCAGGAGGAGGACATCCCCACCCGCGCGCACCTCGTGGTCGCAGACGGCACGGAGGTCGAGGCCGGCGACGCGCTCGTCGAGGGCCCGAAGGACCCCAAGGAGCTGCTCGACGTGAAGGGGCTGCGCGAGACCCAGCAGTACCTCGTCGAGGAGGTCCAGAAGGTCTACCGAGACCAGGGCGTGTCGATCCACGACAAGCACATCGAGCTGATCGTGCGCCAGATGCTTCGCCGCTACCTCGTGGCGGACCCTGGCGACTCGACCTACCTCCCCGGCCAGCAGGTCGACTCGCAGCGGTTCGCCGACGGCAACCGCGAGCTGATCGCCCAGGGCTCGAGGCCCGCCGAGGCGCGCCCCATGCTCATGGGGATCACCAAGGCGTCCCTCGCGACCGACAGCTGGCTGTCGGCGGCGTCGTTCCAAGAGACGACCCGGGTGCTGACCGAGGCGGCGATCGACGGCAAGAAGGACGACCTGCTCGGCCTCAAGGAGAACATCATCATCGGCAAGCTGATCCCGGCCGGCTCGGGCATGGACCACTACCGCGAGATCCGCATCGACATGCCCGACGCCGTCCAGGCGCCGGACTGGGCGTCGTTCAACACGGGCGACGAGGACAGCGACCTCGCCGCGTGGCTGCGCGACTCGAGCACCGAGGGCATCCCCGACGAGCCCGTCAGCGACATCGACGCGGTCTGGCTGGGCGACGCGCCCACCGAGGAGGACGGCTTCGGCGGCGGTGCAAAGGCGATGCCGTGACGCGAGGGACCCGCCTGACCACTGGGGCGGCTGGACGATCGGTGCGAGAGACGCGTAGCATGCACCGTCCGCGCGGCGTGCTGCGCCGCGTGTCCCACGTTCGAATCGGAAGGTAACGCGTGCCCACGATCGCCCAGCTGGTCCGCAAGGGCCGGCAGGTCAAGAGCTCCAAGACCAAGACCCCCGCGCTCAAGGGCGCGCCGCAGCGCCGTGGCGTCTGCACGCGCGTGCACACGATCACGCCCAAGAAGCCGAACTCCGCCCTCCGGAAGGTGGCGCGCGTGCGGCTCACGAGCGGCGTCGAGATCACCGCGTACATCCCGGGCGTCGGCCACAACCTCCAGGAGCACTCGATCGTGCTCGTCCGCGGCGGCCGTGTCCGCGACCTCCCGGGCGTGCGCTACAAGATCATCCGCGGCGCGCTCGACACCTCGGGCGTGCGCGACCGCAAGCAGGCCCGCAGCCGCTACGGCGCGAAGAAGGAGTCCTAGTGCCCCGCGGCGGCCCCGCAACCCGTCGAGAGCTGATGCCGGACCCCGTCTACCGCTCCGTGCTCGTGACCCAGGTCATCAACAAGGTGCTGCAGCGCGGCAAGCGCACCGTCGCCGAGCGCATCGTCTACTCGGCGCTCGAGCAGGTCGGGGCGAAGACCGAGTCCGACCCGGTCTCGGTGCTCAAGCGCGCGGTCGAGAACGTGCGCCCCGAGCTCGAGGTGCGCCCGCGCCGCGTCGGCGGCGCCACCTACCAGGTCCCCGTCGACGTGCGTCCGCGCCGTGCGACCACGCTCGCGATCCGCTGGCTCACGAGCTACGCAAAGGCGAGGCGCGAGAAGACCATGGCGGACCGGCTGGCGAACGAGATCCTCGACGCCTCCAACGGGATCGGTGCGGCGGCCAAGCGCCGCGAGGACATGCACAAGATGGCCGAGTCCAACAAGGCCTTCGCGCACTACCGCTGGTAGCGAGGACCCATGGCTGACCCAGTAGCTCCGCGGGCGGTTGCGCTCGACAAGATCCGCAACATCGGGATCATGGCGCACATCGACGCGGGCAAGACGACGACGACAGAGCGGATCCTGTACTACACGGGCCGCAACTACAAGATCGGCGAGGTCCACGAGGGCGCCGCGACCATGGACTGGATGGTCCAAGAGCAAGAGCGCGGCATCACCATCACGTCGGCGGCGACGACGTGCCACTGGAACGACCACCTCATCAACATCATCGACACGCCCGGCCACGTCGACTTCACCGTCGAGGTCGAGCGCTCGCTGCGCGTGCTCGACGGCGCGGTCGCAGTGTTCGACGCCGTCGCGGGCGTCGAGCCCCAGACCGAGACCGTGTGGCGCCAGGCCAACAAGTACGGCGTGCCGCGCATCTGCTTCGTGAACAAGATGGACCGCGTCGGAGCGAACTTCGAGCGCTGCGTCGAGATGATCCAGGACCGGCTCGACTGCCTGCCCGCGGTCACCCAGCTGCCGATCGGGGCCGAGTCCGAGTTCCGCGGCGTCATCGACCTGCTCAAGATGAAGGCGCTCATCTGGGACGACGGCATGGGGGAGGAGTGGCAGGAGGTCGCGATCCCCGAGCCCCTCGCCGCCGACGCCGAGGACGCGCGCCACCAGCTCATCGACGTGCTCAGCAACTTCGA
Source organism: Acidimicrobiales bacterium (assembly GCA_036560685.1). Taxonomy (GTDB): domain Bacteria; phylum Actinomycetota; class Acidimicrobiia; order Acidimicrobiales; family RAAP-2; genus Palsa-459. The sequence goes on along the minus strand of DATBQT010000047.1, from coordinate 949 downwards.
CGACCTCGTCATGGAGAAGTACCTCTCCGAGGACGAGATCACCGCCGACGACCTGCGTCGCGCGCTGCGCAGCGGGACGCTGGCCAACGCCTGCATCCCGATCCTGTGCGGGAGCGCCTTCAAGAACAAGGGCGTCCAGCCGATGCTCGACGCCGTCGTCGACTACCTGCCGAGCCCGCTCGACCTCCCCCCGACCCAGGGCACCGTCCCGGGCAAGGACGACGTGCTCGAGCGCAAGGCGTCGGACGACGAGCCGTTCAGCGCGCTCGCGTTCAAGATCATGACCGACCCCTACGTCGGCAAGCTGACTTACCTCCGCGTCTACTCGGGGACCTTGGAGAAGGGCGGCACGGTCACCAACACGACCAAGGACCGCAAGGAGCGACTGGGCCGGCTCCTCCAGATGCACGCGAACAACCGCGAGGACCTCGACGTCGTGCGCACCGGCGACATCATCGCCGCGGTCGGGCTCAAGCAGACGACGACGGGTGACTCGCTGTCGGACCCGGACCACCGGATCCAGCTCGAGGCGCTCACCTTCCCCGAGCCCGTGATCCACGTGGCGGTCGAGCCGAAGACCAAGGCCGACCAGGAGAAGCTGTCGCGGGCCCTGTTCAGCCTGTCCGAGGAGGACCCGACGTTCCGGGTCCGCTCCGACGAGGAGACCGGCCAGACGGTCATCTCGGGCATGGGCGAGCTGCACCTCGAGGTCCTCGTGGACCGCATGCTGCGGGAGTTCTCCGTCGACGCCAACGTCGGCAAGCCCCAGGTCGCCTACCGGGAAACCATCAAGAACCCCGTCAAGAAGGTGGAAGAGCGCTACGTCCGCCAGACGGGTGGTCGCGGCCAGTACGGCCACGTGGTCCTGGACCTGGAGCCCACGGGTCCTGGCGGCGGCTACGAGTTCGTTGACAAGATCACCGGCGGCATCATCCCCAAGGAGTACATC
>DATBQT010000046.1:0-3470 GCA_036560685.1 Acidimicrobiales bacterium | reverse complement strand
GGGCCGACCGCCATCGACGAGATCGAGACGCCCGCTCGCCCGAGCTCGGAGCCGACGAGCCCGATCATCCCGGGCCGGTCGTCGTTTCGCACCACGAGCATGTTGGCCGCAGGGGGGATCTCGACGGTGTGCCCGTCAACCGTGACGATCCTCGGCTCGACGCGGGTGCCGACCGTCGCGAGCGTCCCCGAGACCGTGTGGGTCGAGGACCGCACGGTGATCAGGCTCACGTACTCGGGGCTCTGGATCGACGAGGTCTCCGTCCACGCGATGCCGGCTGCCGTCGCAACCTGCGGGGCGTTCACGAACGAGACGGGCTCTTCGGTTCGCACCGAGCACACGCCCTTGAGCACGCACAAGGTCAGGATCGAGGTGCCGGCTCCGGCAAGCTCGCCTTGGTAGTGCACCTCGAGCGCGGTGGGCGCGTCTTCGTGCAGGCAGCTGAAGAACCGGCCGATCTGCTCGGAGAGGCCCATGAACGGCCGGGCGACGTCGGAGACCTCGCCGGCGGCGATGTTCACGGCGTAGGGGACGAACTCGCCGCGCAGCGCAAGGATCACCTGCTCGGCGATCGTGACGCCTGCCTTGTCCTGTGCCTCTTTGGTGCTGGCCCCGAGGTGGGGGGCGACGACGACGGACTCGAGCTCGAACAACGGCGAGTCGGTGCACGGCTCTGTGGCGAACACGTCGAGCCCGGCCCCTTGGATCCGTCCCGACTTGATTGCGGCGACGAGGTCGTCCTCGACCACGATGCCACCACGCGCCGTGTTGATGATGCGCTGACCGGGCTTCGAGCGAGCGAGGAGCGCGCCGTCGACGAGGCCGATGGTCGACGCGTTCTTCGGCAGGTGGATCGAGACGAAGTCGCTCGTCTCCATCAGCTCTTCGAGCGAGAGCAGCTCCACGCCCATGTGCCGTGCCCGGTCCTCGGACACGAAGGGGTCGAAGGCTACGAGTCGCATGCCAAAAGCGAGCGCGCGCTGCGCGACGAGCGCGCCGACGCGTCCGAGGCCGATGACTCCGAGGGTCTTGTCGGACAGCTCGACGCCCTCGAACTTCGAGCGCTCCCACTTCCCCGACTTGAGCGAGGCGTTCGCCTGCGGCAGATTCCTCGCCTGGGCGAGCAGGAGCGCCATCGCCTGCTCCGCGGCGGACAGCACGTTGGACGTCGGCGCGTTCACGACCATCACGCCTCGTGCGGTCGCCGCCTCGACGTCGACGTTGTCGAGGCCGATGCCGGCGCGCCCCACGACCACCAGGTCCTCGCCTGCCTCCAGCACCGCTGCGGTCACCTGCGTCGCCGATCGAATGATCAGCGCCGCGGCGCCCTTCACGGCGTCGACGAGCTCGTCGGCACCAAGTCCCTCGGCGACGTCCACCTCGTGGCCGGCGTCACGCAGCGCGTCGAGTCCGGACGCTGCGATCCGCTCAGTGACCAGGACTCGTGCCACGACGCTCCTCTCGATGGGACTCCAAGGCTACGGGGCGGCGCGTGCGGCCGGTCAGCCCGCGGTCGCGAAGCGCGAGAGTCGGGCGAGGCCCTCTTCGAGGTCCGTGTCCGAGATCGCACAAGAGAGCCGCACGTGGCCGGGCGCCCCGAACGCCTCGCCGGCGACGACGGCGACCAGCGCGTCGTCCAAGAGGTGCTCGGCCAGCTCCGCAGAGGTGCTCGCGACGCGACCTGCGTGCGTGCGGCCAAGCAGGCCCGAGACGTCGGCGAAGCAGTAGAACGCACCGTCGGGCACCACGCATCGGACGCCGTCGATTGCGTTCAGCTTGGAGGACATCGCGAGGCGGCGGCGGTCGAACGCGGTGCGCATCTCGGCGACTGCGGAGAGGTCGCCCTCGAGGGCGGCGAGGGCGGCTCGCTGCGAGATGTTCGAGATGTTCGACGTCACCTGCGACTGGAAGTTGACGGCTGCCGCGATGACGTCGGGCGGGCCGGCCAGCCACCCGACACGCCACCCCGTCATCGCGTAGGTCTTGGCGACGCCGTTGATGACGACCGCGCGGTCGGCGATCTCGGGAGCGACGACCGGCATCGAGCACTGCACGGCCTCGCCGTAGGTCAGGTGCTCGTAGATCTCGTCGCAGAGCACCCACACGTCATGGTCCGACGCCCACCTGCCGATCTCGGCGACCAGGGCCGGCGGATAGACCGAGCCGGTCGGGTTGCACGGCGAGCTGAAGATCAGCAGCTTCGTCCGAGACGTCCTCGCCGCCTCGAGCCCCTCGACCGAGGCGAGGTACCTCGACGCCGCGGTCGTCTCCACCGCCACGGGATGGCCGCCGACGAGCCTGACGGCCTCGGGGTAGGTCGTCCAGTACGGCGACGGGATCAGCACCTCGTCGCCGGGGTCGAGCAACGACACGAGCGCGTTGAACAGGGCGTGCTTCGCCCCGTTGGTGACCAGGACCTGGTCAGCCGCGACGACGAGGCCGCTGTCGCGGGCGGTCTTGGCGGCGATCGCGTCGCGCAGCGCCGGGAGGCCGGCAATCGGGGTGTACTTGTGCATCGCAGGATCGGCGCAGGCGCGTGCGGCGGCCTCGACGATCGCCTCCGGCGTCGGGAAGTCAGGCTCGCCCGCCCCGAAGCTGATCACCGGCTGCCCGGCGGCCTTGAGCGCCTTGGCCTTGGCGTCGACGGCGAGCGTCGCGGAGGGCGCGAGTGACTCGAGCAGGGTCGACGTGCGACGCAGCGCGGTCGGCGTTCGCGGCATGACTGGCATGATGCCATACGTGACCAGCGATCCAGACCTCGTGCTTCCCGCGTCCCTGCTCCCCGCCGACGGCAGGTTCGGCTCCGGGCCGTCCAAGGTGCGCGCCGCGCAGGTCGACGCGCTCGCCCGCGACGCGGCCACCTACCTCGGCACGTCGCACCGGCAGGCGCCGGTGCGCGCGGTGGTCGGGGACCTGCGCGCGGGTCTGGCGGAGCTCTTCAGCCGGCCCGACGGCTACGAGGTGCTCCTCGGCAACGGCGGCACGACCACGTTCTGGGACGCGGCGACCTTCTCGCTCATCACGAGGCGCAGCGAGCACCTGAGCTTCGGGGAGTTCTCGGCCAAGTTCGCCTCCGCCACGCAGGCCGCCCCGCACCTCGACGACCCCCTCGTCGTCGTCTCCGAGCCGGGCACCCACCCGGAGGTCGAGGTCGACGGGTCGATCGACGCCTACGCCCTCACGCACAACGAGACCTCGACGGGGGTGATGGCGCCCATCGAGCGGCCGCGCGGGGCAGACGGGCTCGTGCTCGTCGACGCGACGAGCGGTGCGGGCGGCCTGCCTGTCGACTCGTCGCAGTTCGACTGCTACTACTTCGCGCCGCAGAAGTCGTTCGCGAGCGATGCCGGCCTGTGGCTCGCGCTGTGCTCCCCTGCGGCGATCGAGCGAATCGAGCAGCTCGCGTCGTCGGGCCGATGGATCCCCCCGACGCTCGATCTCAAGATCGCGCTCGACAATTCGCGGCTCAA
>DATBQT010000045.1:0-3104 GCA_036560685.1 Acidimicrobiales bacterium | reverse complement strand
CGTGTGCAACTGGATGGAGTTCCTCCCCACGACGTTCCAGATCGGCGTCAGCCACGAGATCCTCCCCACGCCGACCGCCGACGTGAACCTGCCTGCGGCGATGGCCGTGATCGTCTTCTGCCTCTGCCACTACATGTCCGTGAAGAAGCGCGGCGTCGGCGGGTACTTCCGTCACTACACCAAGCCCTTCGGGGCGATGACGCCGATCAACATCATCGAGGAGATCACCAAGCCCATCACGCTCACGTTCCGGCTCTTCGGCAACCTGTTCGCGGGCGGGCTCATGATCGTGGTGGTCGCCGTCGTGAGCCAGCAGATCGCGGGCAATGTCGCCGGTGGCGTCGTCACGTTCTTCTGGTCGCTCGCGTGGAAGCCCTTCGACCTGTTCATCGGGGCGATCCAGGCGCTGATCTTCTCGCTGCTCACGATCATGTACCTCGGCATGGCGATGAGCACGGACGAGCACTAGCTCTCTACACACCAACAAGGAAGGAACCACATGCCAGCATCCACGACTGACACGGCGATCCGAACGGCGGGCGCGATGATCGGCGGCGGGCTCGCGCTCGGCGGCGGCGCGATCGGCGCCGCGATCGGCGACGGCCTCGCCGGCTCGCAGACGATCGCAGCGATCGCGAGGCAGCCAGAGGTTGAGTCGAAGGCGCGGCAGTACTTCTTCCTGACCGTGGGTCTGGTGGAGGCCATGTACTTCATCAACCTGCTGTTCATGGTCGTCTTCGTCTACGTCTTCTCGAAGCACTGATCGCTGCGCACCACCAGGTGACCAACCCCGAAGAAAGAGCGCCATGACCTCACTCGCAGGCATCTTCTTGATCCCGAACGCCACGTTCTTCGTGCAGATCGTGGTCTGCATCGTGCTGATCGTCCTCTTCATGAGGAAGCTGCTTCCACCGCTCGCCAAGGCGATGGAGAAGCGCCAAGAGGAGATCCGCACGTCCCTTGAAGCGGCCGCGGCCGCGCGACAGGACGCAGAGGCCGCCGATGACGAGCGTCACCACGTGCTCGACGAGGCGAGGGGCCAGGCCCGCGAGATCGTGGCCACCGCCCAGCAGACCGCCGACAAGGTGGGGAAGGTTGCAGCAGAGCGCGCGCAGGCCGAGTACGACCGCGTCGTCGCGGCTGCCGCTGCTGAGGTCCAGGCCGCCCGCCAGCGCGCCGTCGACGAGGCGGCATCGAGGCTGGGCGAGATCGTCATCGAGGTCGTGACCAAGATCGTGGGCCGAGAGGTCGACGCCGACGTCCACCGCGAGCTCATCGACGAGGCGATCGGCGCGCTCGGCGCGCAGGCACAGAAGGGCGCTGGACAGACCGCATGAACGCCTCGCTCCAGGGCTACGCGGCTGCGGTCCTCGCGGCGCTCGACGCCGCCGGCCGCCGCACGGTCGCCGACGAGCTCGGCGCGCTCGAGCGCGCCTCGTCGGCCGACCCGCACCTGCGTGCCGCACTCACCGACACCTCGATCGCGCCGGGTCCTCGGCGCGCGTTCGTGGCGGACCTGCTTGCCGACAAGGTCACGCCGGCGACGGCGCGGATCGCGGCGTTCGCTGCGTTCTCAGCACCGGCCCAAGACGTGCCGTCTTCGCTCGCCGAGGTCGCACAGCGCGCTCGGCAGTTCGCGGCGGACGGCCAGGTCGTCGAGCCTGGCATCTCGGTCATCGCCTCGCGCCACCGCGTCGGTGGCTTCGCGGCCGCCGTGTTCGAGGACGTGCCCGTCTCGATGCTCGACGGCGTCGAAGACGAGCTGTTCGCCTGGGCTCGCGCCGTCGAGTCGAGCCGCGAGCTGCGGGCCGCGCTCACGAACCGCGACCTCGGCGTCGAGCTGCGTGCGCGGATCGTGGCCGACCTGCTCGGAGGGCACGCCAGCGACGTCACCGTCCGACTCGCGAGCTATGCGGTGGCGGGCGGCCGTGCCCGCGACCTCATCGGGACGCTGGAGTGGCTCGTCGACCGCGTGGCCGAGGAGCGGGGCTGGCGCGTCGCGCGCGTGCGCACGGCGCGGCCGATCGACGACGCCTCGCGCGAGCGGCTCGCGAGCTCCCTCCAGACGCTCGTCGGACGCCCCGTCGAGCTCGAGGTCGACACCCAGCCGGCCCTCTTGGGCGGCGTGCTCGTGGAGGTCGGCGACCTCCGCGTCGACGCGACCACCAAGGGTCGGCTCGACGCCCTGCGCGAGCACTTCACCCTGGACCGGCGCGCGGTCCAGTCGTTCGAAGCCAACGAGACAACCCAAGGAGCGAATTGATGGCCGAGCTGACGATCACCGCGGCGGAGATCACCGACGCGCTCAAGCGCAACGTCGACGAGTACACGCCGGAGGTCGGCGCGGAGCAGGTCGGCCGCGTCGTCGAGGTCGGCGACGGCATCGCGCGCGTGTCGGGGCTCCCTCGCGCCGCGGTCAACGAGCTGCTCGAGTTCGAGGACGGCACGCTCGGGCTCGCAATGAACCTCGACGAAGAGACGATCGGCGCGGTCGTCCTCGGCAGCGTCGACGGCCTCGAAGAAGAGCAGGTGGTCCGCGCCACCGGCCAGATCCTCTCGATCCCGGTGGGCGACTCGCTGCTGGGCCGCGTGGTGAACGCGCTCGGGGAGCCGATCGACGGCAAGGGCGCGGTCAACACCACCGAGACGCGCCGCATGGAGGTCCAAGCACCGGGCATCACCGGCCGCCAGCCCGTCTCCGAGCCGCTGCAGACCGGCATCAAGGCGATCGACTCGATGACCCCGATCGGCCGTGGCCAGCGCGAGCTGATCATCGGCGACCGCAAGACCGGCAAGACGACCGTGGCGATCGACACGATCCTGAACCAAAAGGGCCAGGGCGTGAAGTGCATCTACGTCGCGATCGGCCAGAAGAACTCGTCGGTCGCCCAGACGGTCCGGGTCCTAGAGGAGAACGGCGCCTTCGCCTACACGGTGGTGGTGGTGGCCGGTTCCGGGGACCCGGCGCCGTACAAGTTCCTCGCCCCCTACGCCGGCTGCGCGATGGGGCAGCACTGGATGGAGAACGGCGAGCACGCCCTCGTCGTCTACGACGACCTCTCCAAGCAGGCCGATGCCTACCGCCAGATCTCGCTGCTGCTGCG
>DATBQT010000044.1:0-20453 GCA_036560685.1 Acidimicrobiales bacterium | reverse complement strand
CGGTGCTGCCGGCAGGAAGGCGCAGCGACGCCACGGTTCGAACGCGCCAGCGGCCGTCGAGGCCGAAGGTCATGAGCCGATTCACGAGCTGGTAGCGCGGCGCGATCGTGTCGAACATCTCGCGGACGCGCCGGGTCTTCTCCTCGCCGATCGGGAGCCCACTCGTGGTGAGCGAAGGCGCCACGAGATCAGAAGTAGTAGCGGAACACGACCTGGGCGACGCACGACGGCTTCTGAGCGTCACGCTCCTCGATCGTGACGTCGACGACGGACTGGCCACCACCGGGAATCTCGGTGACCTCGGCAAGCGTCGCGCCCAGGCGGATCTCTGCGCCGACGTGCACAGGCGCGGGGAAGCGGATCTTGTTCGCGCCGTAGTTCACGCCCATCTTCACGCCGTCGACTTGGATCATCCCCGCCATGAGCACAGGGATCAGCGACAGGGTGAGGTAGCCGTGCGCGATGGGGCCGCCGAAGGGCCCCGCCTTCGCGCGCTCGGGGTCGACGTGGATCCATTGGTGGTCACCCGTCGCGTCCGCGAAGAGGTTGACCTGCTCTTGGGTCACGGTCTTCCAATCGGACCATCCGATGTGCGAACCGACGTGCTTGGAGAGCTCCTCGATATTGCTCGCAGTGATGCCCATCTGCCATCCCTTCGGTGTCAGCGCATCGTACCGTGCACGCTCGCGGCTCTCGTCAGCGAGAGCGCCACCGGTACGCTGCGCTGATGCCGCACGAAGAGGAGCATCGGGACGTCACGAGCGGCGGCGCACGCGCCGCGGTGTTCGGCATGTCCGACGGCCTCGTGACCAACGTCTCGCTCATACTCGGGATCGCGGGTGCGCATCCCTCGCCTGGCGTGGTCCGGCTCGCGGGTCTCGCTGGGCTCGTCGCCGGCTCGTTCTCCATGGCAGCCGGTGAGTACATCTCGATGACGGCACAGCGCGAGCTCTTCGAGCGCGAGCTCGACATCGAGCGCCGTGCGCTCGCCGAGGCACCCGAAGGCGAGACAGAAGAGCTCGTCGAGATCTTCGTGCGGAAGGGGATCGCACCAGAGCTCGCCCGGCGACTGGCGGTCGAGGTCATGTCCGACCCTGAGCTAGCGCTCGAGACGCACGCCCGCGAGGAGTTCGGCGTCGATCCGTCCGCGCTCGGCTCGCCGTGGGCCGCGGCACTCTCGTCGTTCCTCGCGTTCACGGTCGGCGCGTTCATCCCGCTGCTGCCGTGGCTCATCGGCGGCGGCACCGCGGCAGTGGCGTGGTCGATCGCGTTGAGCGCGGTCGCCGCGCTCGCACTCGGCGCGCTGCTCGGCTACTTCACGGGGCGCAACATGTGGTTCTCAGCATTCAGATCGCTCGGGATCGCCGCGCTCGCTGCCGGGGTCACGTTCGCGGTCGGGCACGCGGTCGGGCCGGTCTAGGACCTGTCGGGCCGTATGGGTGGCGTGGGGTCCCGGGCGAACTGCACGATCCGCGAGGCGTACTCGAAGCCGAGCGCCTCGTAGAGCGCGTACGCCGGTCGGTTGGTCTCCTCGACGTACAGCTCGGCCTCCGTCGCGCCGCCCGCCGACAGGTGTGCCAGCCCCTCAAGCACGGCGTAGCGACCAAGCCCCTGTCCCTGGGCGCTCGGAGCGACGGCAACGACGTAGATCTCGCCGACGTCGCCCTCCGAGGTCCGGTGGACCTTCGTCCAGCACGAGGCGACCAGGCGCTCGCCGTCGAAGTACATGCGGAACCCCGCGGGGTCGAACCAGCTCTCCTTGAAGCGCGCCCTCAGCCGAGCGACGGTCATGTCGCCCTGGCTCGGATGGTGGGCGAACGCCTCGTTGTTGAGCTCCACCCACGCCTCGTCGTCCAGTCCCGGCACGAAGGGTCGGACCGTGACGTGGCTCGCGGGCGGGGGAGGCGCCGGTAGACCGCGCCGCAGTCGGTGCAGCGTGCGCAGTGGCCGCCAGCCGCGCTCGCCCAGGTGCGACTCGACCTCGCGCTCGACCGTGCGGAGCAGGAGCGTCACCTGCGTCTGCTCGTTCTCGAGCAGGTGTGCGAGCCCGAAGTCGAAGGTACCGTAGGCAGGCTCGGCGGCGACCGTCTCCTCGATTGCGATGACGGCGTAGCCGGTGAGCACCCCGGCGGCGTCTCGGCGCAAGGCGTGACGGACGTGCTCGCCAGCCTCCAGGCGCTCGCGCTGCGACTCGGTCAGAGCTTCGTCGCCCGTCCGACGCTCTATTGCGTCCAGGAGCGCCGCAACCTGCTCCTGCTCGGCGCCGCCCAGGCCATCGACAACGGTCCATGTCGCGGCCACCGAGGGAGCCTACAGAGGGGGTGGATACCCTTCCAAGGTGGTGAAGCCTCGCACTGCGCTTGGCGCAGCGGCACGCGCCCGCGAGGTCGATGCCCGCCTCGAGCAGCGATTCGGCGGGACGGCGACGTCGCTCTGCGCCCTGCGCCATCGCTCTGCATTCGAGCTGCTCGTGGCCACGGTGCTGTCGGCGCAGTGCACCGATCAGCGCGTGAACGAGGTGACTCCGGTCCTCTTCGCGAGGTTCCCGACGCCTGCCGCGATCGCGGGTGCTCCGACCGACGAGCTGGAGTCGATCATCCACTCGACTGGGTTCTTCCGTTCCAAGGCGGCCCACCTCCAAGGGCTCTCGGCCGACATCATCGAGCGATTCGACGGCGAGGTACCGAGGGACATGGCGTCGCTGACCTCGCTACCCGGCGTCGGGCGAAAGACCGCGAACGTGGTGCGCAGTGTCGCGTTCGGCGAGCCTGGGCTGCCGGTCGACACGCACGTCATGCGGCTCAGCCACCGCCTGGATCTCACGCGGGCCAGCGATCCGGTCATGATCGAGCGCGCCCTCTGCAAGCTGCTCGCGCCCGACCGTTGGGGGGGCTTCAGCCTCCGGATGATCCTGCACGGCCGCTCGACGTGCAGTGCGCGGCGGCCAGCGTGCGACTCATGCATGCTCGTGGACCTGTGCCCACGCCGAGGTGTGCGCTAACCCTCCTCGCGCGCAGCGAGCCTGCGCACCCGTCGGAGCACCGACGCGAGACCCCGCTCGATCGCGACCAGCTCTTGCTCGTCGTCTCGTGACGTTCCCGGCCCGGTCTCGTCGACGAGCGCCGTGACGCGGGCAAGGACCTCCTCGAGGCTCGCCCCGAGTGTCTGGAGCTCCCCTCGTCCGTGCACCTTGAGATGATGGCCGAGTTGCACGATCACCACAAGCGACAGCGCACCAGGCCTCCACTTGGTCCGGTACCGTCTAAGTGTGACCGCGATCGAGCCCGTCGTTCGAGCGAGCGCTCACGAGGGCCTAAGCGTGCTGTTCGACAGGGTCCTCGTCAGGCCGGGCGACCCCGAGGGCGAGCGCCGGTCCCGCGCGGGCATCCTCATCCCTGCAACGGCACAGGTCTCTCGCCGCCTCGCGTGGGCGACGGCGGTCGCGGTCGGCCCGCACGTGAGGACGGTGAAGGTCGGCGACGAGGTGCTGTACAACCCAGAGGACCGTTTCGACGTCGAGCTGCGGGGCGAGGAGTTCGTCATCCTCCGAGAGCGGGACATCCACGCGGTCGCGACCAGGGACAACGGCGCGGGGACCGGCCTGTACCTGTGACCGGCAGGTCCACCCCTCCCGGCCTGGGAGGTGTCTTCCCGACGCTCGAGCAGTTCGAGGCGCATGCGGCGCACCACGCGATCGTCCCCGTCGCCGTCGAGGTCGTCGCCGACACGCTCACCCCCGTCGCGGCCCTGGCGGCCCTGGCCGGCGAAAGCCCCGCATTCCTGCTCGAGTCCGCCGAGGGAGACGAGCGCTGGGGTCGCTACAGCTTCGTGGGAGCGAACCCGCTCGGCACCTTCGTTCGGACCTCGACCGGGGCATCGACGGTGACCGGCGTCCTGCCGAAGCCCCTTGACGACGAGGGTGCGCTTGCGTACCTCGACCGCTTCCTCTCGTCGACCAGGACCCCGCAGATCGACGGGCTGCCGCCGCTGCACGCCGGTCTGGTGGGACTCCTCGCGTACGACGTCGTGCGCGAGATCGAGCGGATCCCTGCTGCCGAGGTCGACGACCTCGGTCACCCCGATGCCGCCTTCCACCTCATCGGTGAGCTCCTCGCGTTCGACCACTGGCGCCAGCGCCTCACGGTGATCGTCAACGTCGCCATCTCGGGCACTGCTGACGCCGGTGCGGCGGGCTACCAGGCCGCGCACGCTCGCCTGGCAGAGATCGTGGCCCTGCTTGGCGCCGCGCCGTCGTTCGCGCCATTCGAGCTTCCGGATCGCACCGCGGTGCCATCGGTCGCAACGACGTCGAACCGCAGCTCTGCGGACTTTCGCAACGCGGTCGAGGTCGCGAAGGAGCACATCGTCGCGGGCGACGTCTTCCAGGTCGTGCTCTCGCAGCGCTTCGACTGCGAGCTGTCGATCGCGCCGATCGAGGTCTATCGAGCGCTGCGGGTACTCAACCCCAGCCCCTACCTCTATTACCTGCGATTCGAGGGGTGCACGGTTCTGGGCTCGTCGCCTGAGGCGCTCGTGCGGCTTCGCGACGGCCGCGTCACGGTCCGACCGATCGCCGGCTCGCGCCCGCGCGGTGCGACCGACGTCGACGACGAGCGGCTCGCCGGCGAGCTGGCAGAGCACCCCAAGGAGCGCGCGGAGCACGTGATGCTCGTCGACCTCGGCCGCAACGACCTCGGTCGCGTGAGCGCCTACGGGTCGATCGTGATCGACGAGCTCATGACCGTGGAGCGCTTCAGCCACGTCATGCACCTGACGAGCCAGGTCACCGGCGAGCTCGCCGAGGGCGTGAGCCCCATCGACGTCCTCCGTGCGACCCTGCCCGCAGGGACGCTGACGGGCGCCCCGAAGGTGCGCGCGATGGAGCTCATCAGCGAGCTCGAGCCGACGAGGCGCGGCGTGTACGGCGGCGTCGTCGGCTATCTCGACCTGTGCGGGAACCTCGACACGGCCATCGCGATCCGCACGCTCGTCGTGGGGCCTGACGGGCACGCGTCGGTGCAGGCGGGTGCGGGGATCGTGTTCGACTCCGACCCGGTCGCCGAGGACGAGGAGTGCCACGCGAAGGCGGCCGCCCTCCTCGCGGCCGTCGGCATCGCTTCGTCGATGGAGGGCGATCGTCCATGAGCCCTGACGGCCCGCAGACCGAGCTCGTCGTCGTCAGCGGCGCCGACGCCGTCACGTACCTCGACTCGCAGTGCACCCAGGACCTCTCGGCCCTTGCCGTCGGCGACAACACGGGCACGCTCATCCTCGCGCCGAACGGCGACGTGGTCACGATCGCGTTGGTTCGCCGCGACGCCGACGAGGTGGTCACCTTGGAGGTGCCGGTCGCGACCGGCGCGCTGACGGTGGCTCGCCTCGAGCGATTTGCCATCCGAGCGGCCGTCACGTTCGAGGGGCCGGTGCCGTTCGGCGCCGGGCGGTCCTCCATCTACCCCGACGCGCTCTCGCGGATACGCGTCGGCGTCCCGGGAGCCGACGAGCTCGCACGACGGCTCGTCGCCCATGCGCTCCCAGAGGAGCTGCGGCTGCGATCCGTGTCGTTCACGAAGGGCTGCTACCCCGGCCAGGAACTCGTCGCGAGGATGCAGTCGCGACACGCGATCCCGCCCTACGTGCTTCGACGCTGCACCCTCGACGGACCTGGCGCGCCCGGGGACGTCGTCGGCGATCCCGACAAGGACGGCGTGCTCACGTCCGTCGCGCTCGATGGCGAGACCGGGACGAACTGGGCCCTGTGCGTCGTGCACCGGCGAGACGCCGAGCAGCCAACCGTCGCGGTGCATGGCTCGGCTGCGACCGTGGCGCGGTTCGAATAGGGGCGCTCACTACGCTCTGTCCGTGGCGACGCAACTCGACTCGATTGTGGCGTACCACCGCCAGCGCGCTGCGAGCGACGGGCGTCGGCTCGCCTCGGTGATGAAGGCGGCGGGTCGCGTCGCCGATCCGCCGTCGCTCCTCGATGCGCTCGTGCGCTCAGGCGGCGAGCCACTTCGCGTCATCGCCGAGGTGAAGCGTCGATCGCCGAGCGCCGGTGCGCTCGCGGCGGACCTCGATCCAGCAGCCCTCGCCGCCGCGTACGAGGATGGCGGAGCCGCTGCGATCTCGGTGCTCACCGATGCGCCGCACTTCGGTGGGAGCCCTGACGACGTCGCGCGCGTCCGCTCGGCGACCACGCTCCCGGTGCTGCGCAAGGACTTCACGGTCAGCGGGCTCGACGTGGCCGACGCGAGGATCATGGGCGCGAGCGGCGTGCTTCTGATCGTCGCCGCGCTGTCGCGTCGAGAAGTGCGGTCGTTCCTCGAGCTCGCAGACGCGCTTGGGATCACCGCCCTGGTCGAGGTCCACGACGCAGCCGAGCTCGAAGTCGCGCTCGACCTCGGCGCGCTCGTCGTTGGCGTGAACCAGCGAGACCTCAACACCTTCGAGATCGACCCGAATCGAGCCGAGTCCCTCGCTGCGAGCTTCCCCTCCGACGTGGTGACGATCGCGGAGTCAGGGATCGGCGACGCGGACGCGGCGCGGCGCTGCGCCGAGCTCGGCTACGACGCCGTGCTGGTAGGCGAGGCGTTCGTTCGAGCCGCGGACCCCTCCTCTGCGGTCGCCGCGTTCCGAGCGCCCGCGAGCCAGATCGCCGCCACGTGATCCCCGCCGACCGGTACTTCGTGAAGATCTGCGGGATCACGACCGAGGAGGACGCCCTGCTTGCGGTTGGACTCGGCGCCTCGGCCGTGGGCTTCATCCTCGCGCCCTCTTCACGCCAGATCGCAGCCTCGCGGGTCGCCGACATCGTGAAGCGACTCCCGCAGGGCACGGTCTCGATCGGCGTGTTCCGTGACGAGGCGCCACAGCGGGTGGTCGACATCGTCGCGCACGCCGGGCTCACGGGAGCCCAGCTCCACGGGCACGAGACCCCGGCCACGACCCAGTACGTGAGCGAGCGCGTCGGGCTCGTGATCAAGGCGTTCCCGGCCGCGAGCCCGCGGCTCCACGAGGCAGACCAGTTCGGCGCCGATCTCGTGCTCGTGGACTCGCCGCAGCCCGGAAGCGGTCGGCTCGTCGACTTCGCGGCGCTCGAGGGACTCGGCGACGCGTCACGGCTCATACTCGCGGGCGGCCTCACCCCGGACAACGTCACCGAGGCGATCCAGCGGGTGTCGCCGTTCGGCGTCGACGTGGCGACCGGCGTCGAGTCGTCGCCTGGGGTGAAGGACCCGCGCAAGGTGGCGGCCTTCATCTCGGCAGCTCGCGCGGCGGCACCAGTGCCCCCCGAGATGACCGAGGAGCCGTTCGACTGGCGGCACCGATGACGGTCGCCGCCGATCCGGACGGGTCCGGACGGTTCGGCGGCTTCGGCGGTCGGTTCGTCCCTGAGGTCCTCGTCCCCGCGTGCACCGAGCTCGACGAGGCGTTCCGCGCCGCGTGGGGCGATCCCGCCTTCCGCACGGAGTTCAGCCGGATCCTCGTGCAGTTCGGGGGCCGCCCGACGCCGATCACCGACTGCGTGAACCTCTCGGACGCGCTGGGGGTCCGCGTGCTGCTCAAGCGCGAGGACCTGCTGCACACTGGCTCGCACAAGCTGAACAACGTCGTCGGACAGGGGCTACTCGCACGGCGGATGGGCAAGCGACGACTGATCGCAGAGACGGGTGCAGGGCAGCACGGCGTGGCCACCGCGACGGCCGCGGCGCTCTTCGGGCTCGAGTGCACGGTGTTCATGGGCGAGGTGGACACCGAGCGCCAGGCGCTCAACGTCTTTCGCATGGAGCTGCTCGGCGCCGACGTGCGGACCGTGACGTCCGGCAGCCGCACGCTCAAGGACGCGGTCAACGAGGCGATGCGCGAGTGGGTGACGTGCGTCGACGACACGCACTACTGCCTCGGCTCTGCCATGGGCCCACACCCGTTCCCGGTCATGGTGCGCGAGTTCCAGCGCGTGATCGGCGAGGAGGCGAGGGGCCAGCTCGCGGCGTTCGACGTGGACGTCCCCGACGTGGTCGTCGCCTGCGTCGGTGGCGGATCGAACGCGATCGGGCTCTTCACGGCGTTCCTCGACACCGACGCACGCCTGGTCGGTGTCGAACCCGCTGGCGGCGCGGCGATCGGCGCCGGCTCGATCGGCGTGCTGCACGGAATGCAGTCGATGCTCCTCCAGGACGACGACGGCCAGATCCTCGAGGCGCACTCGATCTCCGCGGGGCTCGACTACCCGGGCGTCGGCCCCGAGCACGCCTACCTCGCGTCGATCGGGCGCGCCGAGTACCCGAGCGCCGACGATGACGAGGTCCTCGTGGCGCTGCAGCGGCTCGCCCGAACCGAGGGCATCATCCCGGCACTCGAGTCCGCACACGCCGTGGCGTGGGTCCTCCGAGAGGCGGGACGCTCGATCCGCGCGGGCTCGACCGTGCTCGTGGGGCTGTCGGGACGAGGGGACAAGGACGCCGAGCACGTCGCCGCCATCCTGGCGGGCAGGACGTGAGCCATGCGCTCGGCACGGCGCTCGCCTCAAGACGCGCCGCGGGCCACAAGGTGCTGCTTGCCTACCTGATGGCAGGGAGCACGCCCACGTGGCTGGAGACCGCCGCCGCCCTCGTGGACGCGGGCGTCGACGCGCTCGAGGTGGGGCTGCCCTTCTCCGACCCGATCATCGACGGCCCGATCATCCAGGAGGCGGCCACGAGGGCACTTGCCGCCTCGACGAGCGTCGACTCGGTCGTCGACGCGCTCGGCACTGTCGAGCTCGCGGTTCCGCTGGTCGCGATGACCTACTGCAACGTGCTGCTGCGCCGCGGCTACGAGCGGTCGGCCCGCAGGCTCGCCGAGGCAGGCGTCACCGGGTCGATCGTGCCGGACCTCGCCCTCGAGGAACTCGACGACTGGCGAACCGCCGCGGGCGCGAACGGCATCGAGACGGTGCTGCTTGCGGCGCCCGCGACGCCCCCCGCGCGGCTGGACGCGATCTGCGCACGCTCGGAGGGGTTCGTCTACGCGGTCGGGCGCATGGCAACGACCGGCGAGACCCAGCAGCTCGATCCGAGGGGCATCGCGCTCGTCGCGTCGTTGCGAGCGCGCACGTCGCTGCCGGTCTGCCTCGGGATAGGCGTGTCGACGCCGGCGCAGGCAGCCCAGGTGTGCGACGCGGCCGACGGCGTCGTGGTCGGCTCGGCGATCGTCAGGCGAATGCTCGAAGGCGGGTCGCCGAGCGAGGTCGCCGCGTTCGTCGCCTCGCTCCGAGAGGCGACGAACTAGTTCAGGGGACCGAAGATCACGGTGCCGTTGTGGCCGCCGAACCCGAAGGAGTTCGAGAGCACCACTCGCCGGTCCAACGGGCGCGGCACGTCGAGCACCACGTCGAGGTCGACGGCGGGGTCGAGGTCCTTGGTGCCCGCGGTCGGGGGGATGACGCCGTTCGCCACGGTGAGCACGGAGACGACGGCCTCGATGGCGCCCGCGGCGCCCAGGCTGTGACCCAGGTAGCCCTTCACCGACGTCACCGGCGGCACCCCGTCGGTGAAGACCGCGTGCAGCGCCCTCGCCTCGGCGAGGTCGTTCAGCGGCGTCGACGTGCCGTGCGCGTTGACGTGGCCGATGTCGCCCGGCGTGCACTGCGCGTCTTCGAGGGCGAGCCGGATGCAGGCGATCGCACCCGCGGAGTCAGGGTCCGGCGCGGTGATGTGGTGCGCGTCGGCGGTGCTCGCGCCACCGAGGACCTCTGCGTAGATCGTGGCCCCGCGTGCCGTGGCGTGACCGAGCTCTTCGAGAACCAACGCGGCGCCCCCCTCGCCCAGGACGAACCCGTCTCGCGCCACGTCGAAGGGGCGCGAGATGCCCGTGCGCGACAGCGCCGTCATGTTGCGGAATCCCGCGACGGCGATCTCCTCGGTGGCGTGCTCGCCGCCGCCGGTGAGCATCACGTCGCAGCGCCCCTGGGCGATCAGCCTCGCTGCGTCGGTGACGGCGTGTGTGCCTGCGGCGCACGCCGTCGTCACGGTCTGGCACGGCCCGCGCATGCCGAAGCGCAGCGAGACCGCGGCCGCGCCGGCGTTTGGCATGAGCATCGGAATGAAGAACGGCGAGACGCGGTCGGCGCCGCGCTCGCGGAGCACCTCGACCTGCTCGATCATCGTCGAGATCCCGCCGACGCCGGTGGCGAACAGGGCGCCCGCGCGCTCGGGATCGGCAAACTCGAGCTTCGCGTCGTCGAATGCCTCGACGGCCGCGGCGAGGGTGTACTGCGAGAACTTGTCGAGCCGACGGGCCTCTTTGACCCCGAAGAACGCATCGGGCTCGAAGTGCCGCACGAGCGCAGACGGGGGAGCGACGCACTCGCCCAGCGCCTTGAACAGGACGTCGGCGCCCACGCCCGCGGCGGTGACCGCGCCAACGCCCGTCACGACGACGCGACGACCCGCGACGGGACCGTCGGCGGCGACGGCGCTGCGCATCAGAGCTTGGAGTTCACGAGGTCGAATGCCTCACCGACGGTCGAGATCCCCTCGAGCTCCGTCTCGTCAACCTCGATGTCGAATGTCTCTTCGAGCGCCATGACCAGCTCGACGAGGTCGAGGCTGTCGGCGTCGAGATCCTCCGCGAACGACGCCGACGGCACCACCTTGTCCTCTGGCACGGCGAGCACCTCGACGGCGCACGCCTGGAACTTCGAAAACGCCTGATCGCGATCCACAGGTCCTCCCTCTCGTCTGGACCACCGTAGTGGCGCGCCCTCGAGGTAGGGGGGTGGGCGGCTACATCCCCATCGACAGGCCGCCGTCGATCGGGACGACGGCCCCGGTCATGTACGCGGCACCCGGCGACGCGAGGAACCCGACGAGCCCCGCCACCTCCTGGGGCGTGGCGATGCGGCCGAGCGGCACCTGCGCCGCGAGCAGGTCGAGGCGCTCGGGTCCGAGCGCTGCGGTCATCTCGGTGTCGACCAGCCCGGGTGCGACCACGTTGACCGTGATGCCCCGCGAGCCCACCTCGCGAGCGAGCGCCCGGGCGAGACCGACGAGGCCCGCCTTCGAGGCCGCGTAGTTGGCCTGGCCCGGCAGGCCGACGAACGCCCCGACCGACGAGACGAGCACGATCCGTCCGGCCCTCGCGCGGATCATCCTGCGCAGCGCGCGCCGTGCGCACAGGAAGCTGCCGGTGAGGTTGACGTCGAGCACGCGCTGCCACTCGTCGTCCTTCATGCGCACCGCGAGCTGGTCGGCAGTGATGCCGGCGTTGGCCACGAGCACCTCACAGTCGCCGAGCTCACCCTCGACGGTGTCGAAGGCGGCATCGACCTGCTCGGCGCCGGCCACGTCGCAGGCGATCGAGCGCGCCGCACCCTCGACCGCGTGGCCGCTCGACGAGAGCGCCGCGACCTGGTCGCCGGCGTCGATGAACCACTGGGCGGTCGCGCGACCGATGCCACGCGTCGCACCCGTCACCACGACGACCCGACCGCTCACCGGAAGGTCTCGAGTGCGTCGAGGTCGTCGGGCGTCCCGATCGGAAGGTAGGAGAGGTCGTCGCGGATGCGCTTGGCGAGACCGCACAGGACGCCGCCGGGTCCGAACTCGACGAGCATCGCGCCGCTCGGAAGCGCGCGAATGCCGCGCTCGAAGTCGACGGGCTCGGTGAGCTGGCGCACCAGCAGCGCCGGCCAGTCCGACGGGTTGTCGTGCGCCTCGCCGTCGACGTTGGCGACGACGTGTGCCGTCCCCGCCCGAAACGTGGTCGAAGCGAGGGCGGTCTCGAGCGCCGGGGCTGCCGGCGCCATGAGCGGGGTGTGGAACGCGCCGCCGACGCGCAGCGGGATCGCCCGGCGAAAGCCGAAGGACTTCGCCTGCTCGGCGAGCGTGTCGAGCGCCGCGGTGGTGCCGCCGAGCACGATCTGGCCGGGTCCGTTGCGGTTCGCCACCGCCAGCGTGGGGATCGCCGCGCACGCCGCGTCGGCTGCGTCCGCGTCACCGCCGATGAGCGCCACCAACCCCCCGGGCTCGGCGGTGGCCGCTTCGAGCATCGCGGTGCCACGGGCATCGACGAGCCGCGCGCCGTCGACGCGACTCACGACGCCGGCGGCCACGAGCGCGGTGTACTCGCCGAGGCTGTGGCCGAGCATCCACTCGGCGCGGTCCGCGAGCTTCGACGCGTCGAGGATCGCGAGCGAGAGCGCGAACGTCGCGAGCTGCGCGTTGCGCGTTGAGACGAGCTCGGCCTCCGCGCCCTCAACGAGCAGGTGCGCGAGGTCGATGCCGACGGTGTCCGAGATGGTGGTGACCGCGCTGAACGACGGGTGGTCCTCCCACGGCGCGCCGACCTCGGGGGTGAGCGAGCCCTGACCCGGGAAGGCGGCGACGACGTGGTCGGGTGGCGACACGGTCGCAGTGTGCCACGTCGTGTCGGTCCGTCGCCTCGGCGTGCGGCGGTACGCTTCGATCGTGCGCGTGGCCGTGGTGCAGCAGGCGCCGTGCGCCGAGCCGAGCGCGACCCTCTCGCACCAGGCACGGCTCATCAGGTCCGCCGCGGACCGCGGCGCGCGTCTCGTGGTCCTCCCCGAGGCCGGCCACGCCGGGTTCGCGCGTCGGCACACCGAGGCAATGGCCTCGGCACAGCCGCTCGACGGCCCCTACGTCGAGGCGATCCAGGCGCTCACGGCGTCGCTGGGGATCGCGGTGGCCACGCACGTCTACGAGCCGGCCCGAAACGGCGCGCGGTCGGTCGTCTTCAACACGGTTGTGGTCCTCGACAAAGGTGTGCTGCGACGCACGTACCGAAAGATCCACCTGTTCGACGCGCAGAGCTTCTGCGAGTCGGCGGTCGTCGAGCCCGGAGACCCCGCGCAGCTCGACGAGCTCCCGCTCGACGTCGACGGCGTCGCCGTCGGGATCGCCACGTGCTACGACCTGCGATTCGCCGAGATGGCCGTCGCACTCGCGCGTCGCGGCGCCGTGCTGCTGGTCGTCCCTGCCGCGTGGGTCTCGGGTCCGGGCAAGGCAGGGCAGTGGGAGGCGTTGCTGCGCGCTCGGGCGATCGAGACCGGCAGCTTCGTCGCCGGCGCCGCGCAGCCTGGACCAGAGTTCTGCGGCCGCTCCTCGGTCTACGGCCCGCTCGGTGACCTGCTCGGCGAGGCGCTCGGCGAGACGGGCGAGGGCGTCGTCGTCGCCGACGTCGAGCCCGCGGCGTCGATCGCCGCGCGCTCGAACACGCCCACGCTTCGGCATCGACCCGTCTGGGACGCTCGGTGAGGGGTGCCCGGAGCGGGACTCGAACCCGCACGCCCCGAAGGACTGGGGCTTTTGAGGCCCCCGCGTCTGCCGATTCCGCCATCCGGGCCGACGGGTCATCGTACAAGCAGCCGCCACACGCCCCGTGCCGCTGACCGTCACGCTGCACGCAGCGGACCTCGAGCTCGTGGACAACGTCCGCGCAGCGGACCGCGAGCACCGACACCGCACGTCGTTGTTCCTCGAGATCCAGCACCGCGACCACACAGGGTGGGGCGAGTGCGCGACAGCGATGCAGCGCGGTCCCGACGCGACGGTCGACGACGTCGTAGCGGCACTCAACGGCCGTGTCCTCGAAGCGGCGCTCGGGCCTACGGACGTCTCGGCGCGCTCGGGGGCACCGGCGCTCGTCACCGCGTCGAAGGTCTCGTCGAGGCCCGCGGACCTCGCGGCGGCCGGCCTCGTCGACGCGGCGCTGCTCGACCTTCGGCTCCGCCAGGAGCGTCGGAGCCTGGCTGACGAGCTCGGCGTGCAGGCCGCGTCCGTGGGGTTCGCGGGGGTCATCGGGCTCGACGACGCCGGGGCGGCTCGCGACAGGGCGGTCGAGCTCGTGGAGCGCGGTGCGACGCGGCTGCGGGTCAAGGTCTCGCCCGACTCGGGCGCCGCGAGCGTCGTCGCGGTCCTCGCCGACACGCACGTGCCCGTCGTGGCGGACTGCAACGGCGCTTTTCGGCAAGGGACTGACGACGCGGCGCTCGACGAGCTCGGCGCCCTCCCGCTCGCGTGGCTCGAGCAGCCCTACGCCGTGGGGAACCTCGCCGGACACGCCGAGCTCGCCGCTCGCGTCGCGGTGCCGCTCGGCCTTGACGAGTCGATCCGTTCGGTCCGCGCGGTGCGTGACGTCGCGCGCTACGGCGCCGCGTCGGTGATCTGCTGCAAGCCCGCGCGCGTGGGCGGGATCGCCAAGTCGCTCGAGGTGCGGCGCGAGGCGGCCCGCCTCGGGCTCCGAAGCTACGTGGGCGGCTACTTCGAAGCGGGGCTCGGACGAGCCGTGCTGGGCGTGCTCGCAGCGGAGCGCGACGACGGACTGGACGGCGACGTCGCGGCACCGGCCACCTACCTCGAGGTCGACCCCTGTGCGCTGGACACGCCGGTCCGCGGTCGCCAGCCCCTCTACCGTGGCGACGGCTGCGGTCCGCCGCCGGCTCGAGACGCGCTGCGCACGCTGGCGCAACGAACGTTCTGAGCCGGACCACGAGAACGCCCCCACGTAGGATGTCGCGATGCGTCAGGCGGCCATGGAGCGACGGATCCGCGACCTCCAGCTGCGGATCAAGGCGGCACGCGAGGAGGTCGCCGTCCTCGACGAGCAGATAGAGGTGCTCGCCGAGGATGCCGAGGACACGAGGGTGCGCTGGCTCGTGTCTGACTCACCGCTCGCCGAGCGGGAGTCGATCGACGCGCACCGCCACTTGGAGTTGGCGAAGCGCGCGGCGGCGGCGCTCCGCGCAGAGATCGATCGCTGCGTCGCGGATCGGGACCGCCTCTTGAGGGAGCTGCCAGCAGGGAGCCGCAAGTGAGCGGACCCTTGCGGGTCGTGATCGCCGATGACGAGGCGATCATCCGGCTGGACCTCAAAGAGCTGCTGACCTCGGCGGGTTTCGCCGTCGTCGGCGAGGCATCGACCGGCACCGATGCGCTCGCGGCCATCGAGCGAGAGCGCCCCGACCTCGCCATCCTCGACGTGAAGATGCCCGGCCTCGACGGCGTGGAGGTGGCGAAGCGGGCCACCCCGCTCGGCGCCAAGGTGATCCTGCTCACCGCCTTCAGCCAGCGCCACCTGATCGAGACGGCACGCGACGCCGGCGTGTCGGCCTACCTGGTCAAGCCATTTCGCTCGCCGGAGCTCCTGCGCGTCGTCGAGGAGGTCGTCGCCGGTGCGCCCCCCGCCGCGTCAACGCCGGAGCCGGCCAAGGCGGACGGCGTCGCCGACGACAAGATCGCGACGCGACGCATCGTCGACGAGGCGAAGGAGCTGCTCATCGCGGAGTGCGCGATGGACGAGCCGACTGCCTTCGAGTTCATCCAGCGCACCGCGATGAGCCAGCGCGTGCGAATGCGCGACGTCGCGAGCTCGGTCCTCGACGGCTCGTTGCGCCCCTAACGACATGGAAGACGGACCGCTCCTGCTGCTGGACGGCATGTCGCTCGCCTTCCGGGCCTTCTTCGCGCTCCCCCCCGAGATGGCAACGAGCGACGGCGTCGTCACGAACGCCGTCTACGGGTTCTTCTCGATGCTGACGCTGCTCGTGAAGGAGCAGCGTCCGAGCGGCCTGCTCGTCGCGTTCGACCTGCCGGGCGGGACGTTCCGCGACGACCTCGTCGAGGAGTACAAGGGCGGTCGAGACGCCACGCCACCGGAGCTCGAGCCGCAGTTCGGCATGATCATCGACCTCCTCGGCGCGCTGGCGGTCCCCGTGGTCACGAAGGAGGGGTTCGAGGCCGACGACGTGCTCGCCACCATCGCCACGAGGGCGCGCGACGAGAAGCGCGACGTCATCGTCGTCACCGGCGACCGCGACTGCTTCCAGCTCGTCGAGGACCCCCACGTCCGGGTCCTCTACAACAAGCGCGGCGTCTCGGACTACGCGCTCTACGACGAGGCAGGGATCATCGAGCGCACCGGGATCGAGCCGGCCCGCTATCCATTGCTTGCCGCGCTGCGCGGCGACCCGAGCGACAACCTGCCCGGCGTGCCGGGCGTGGGGGAGAAGACCGCCGCGAAGCTGTTCACGCAGTTCCAGACGCTCGACGAGCTGTTCGCGGGGCTCGCGTCGCTCACGCCGAAGCTCCGTGAGAACCTCGCCGCCAACGAGGCGCTCGCGCGCACCAACGCCGACGTCATGGTGCTCGTCCGAGACGTCGAGCTCGACGTGGTCCCCGAGGACCTGCACGTCGGCGGCTGGAACCGGGCGCGCGCCGAGACGGCCTTCGAGGCGATCGAGATGCGCACCCTCTGGAAGCGCCTCGAGGCGCTCTTGGACGAGGGGCTGCTCGGCCAGGGTGCCGACGAGGCCGCGCCGTCTGCGACTGCGGTGCCCGAGCCGCGGCTCGAGGCGTTCGCCCCGGCCGACGACGCGCTCTCGCTGGTCGCGCGGGTGGCGGACCGCGGCGACAAGGTGATCGTGGACGCGGTGCTCGACGACGACCGGATCGTCCAGCTCGTAGTCGCCGATGCCCGCGAGCGAGCGGCCGCAACGGTCGCGGGCGAGGGTCGCGACGCCGACGAGCTGCTCGCCACGCTCACAGCCGTGGGGCACCTCGCCGGCCACGACGTCAAGGACCTCTGGCGCGCGGCGCTGATGCGCGGCGTGGACCTCGGCATCCCCGATGACGACACCGCGATCGGCGCGTACCTCTTGGACTCGGGGAGCGGTCGCTACCGCCTCCACGAGGTGCTGGCCGACGTGACGGGTGACCCCGCGCCGTGGCTGTCCTCCGGCGCACCCGCGACGCTGCTCGACACGCCGGGACTCGACGACCTCACGATGCGCGAGCGCGCCGCGGCGATCGCGCTGATCCTCGAGTCCTTCGACCCGCAGCTCGACGACGCCGCGTCGCGCGCCCTCTACGCAGAGATGGAGCTGCCGCTGCTCCGGGTGCTCGCGCGCATGGAGGTCCGGGGGATCCGCGTGGACGCCGAGGTGCTTCGGCACATCGCAGAGGAGCTCCGCGCCGAGGCCGCCTCGCTCGAGGTGGCCATCCAACAGCTGGCGGGCCACGAGTTCAAGGTGACCTCCACCCAGCAGCTGCAGGCCGTGCTCTACGAGGAGCTCGGCCTCACGCGGGGTCGCAAGACCAAGACAGGGTTCTCGACGGACGCCACGACGCTCGAGACGCTGCGAGGCGAGCACGAGATCATCGACCTGCTCCTGCGCTTCCGTGAGATTGACAAGCTCCGGAGCACCTACGGCGAGAACCTCGCCCAGGAGGTCCGCGAGGACGGCAGGATCCACGCGCGGTTCCGCCAGACCGTCGCTCGGACCGGACGGCTGAGCTCCGAGCAGCCGAACCTGCACAACATCCCGACTCGCACCGAGGACGGGCGGCGGTTCCGACAGGCCTTCTTGCCCACCGAGGGCTGGTCGCTCCTCGTCGCCGACTACGACCAGATCGAGCTGCGCGTGATCGCGCACCTCTCCGGCGACGAGGGGCTCTGCGCGGCGTTCGCGAGCGACCAGGACGTCCACCGGTTCATCGCCGGCGTGGTCTTCGGCATCCCGCCAGACGAGGTCACCCACGACCAGCGAGAGCGCGCGAAGGCCGTGTCCTACGGACTCGCCTACGGCATGGAGGCCTACGGGCTCTCTCGGCGCTTCGGCATCTCGGTGGGCGAGGCCAAGGAGTTCATGGACCAGTACTTCGACGCCTTCCCGGGGATGCGCAGCTACATGGACGAGACTGTCGCCAAGGCGCGCGTCGACGGCTTCACGACCACCGCGTTCGGACGGATCCGCCACCTCCCCGAGCTCATCGAGGGCTCCGGAGCGGCGCGCGCCGCGGCTGAGCGCCAGGCGATGAACGCCGGCACCCAGGGCACCGCGGCCGACATCTTCAAGCTCGCGCTCGTGCGGCTCGACCAGATGCTCGTCGAACGGGGCCTCGAGGCTCGCATCGTCCTGCAGGTCCACGACGAGGTCATCGTCGAGGCGCCGCCCGAGGAGCGCGACGCGGTTGCAGCTGCCACGCTCGAGGCGCTGACGAGCGTCGTCGAGCTGCGTGTCCCGCTGAAGGTCTCCTTGGGGTGGGGCGACTCCTGGGCGAAGGCGAAGGGCTGAGCCGGCCCGACGTGTTCAGAGTCGGCGGGCCAGCGCCTTGCCGAGCGCCTTGCCGAGGTCGAGTTCGCCTCTCGCGTTGAGGTGGATCTGGATCGACGCCCTGGGGTACGTCGCGCTGTCCACCACGAACGTCCGACCGACGGACTTGGTCGCGGCGCGCTGGCCGTCGCGGACGAGGCGGTTCCACGCGAGCAATGACGCACACGGAGCAGGGCTGCACCGGTCGTGCGAGATGGAGTCCTGGAACGCCACCCAGGGTGCGATCGTGGTCTCTGCGAGGACGATCGGCGTGCGTGACGACGCGTGCACCGCGTCGCGGAGCCGCGGCAGGAAGCTCGCGAGCGCGGCGCGGTAGGGGGTCGCCGTGGTCGCCGACAGCGAGTCGGTCTCGCCTTGCATCCAGACGATGCCGACCACTGTCGCAGTGACGCCTCGGGCCTTCTCCCACGACTTGAGGCGAGACACGGCGTACCCGAGCTCGGTGAGCAGCTGGCCGCCGGTGCGCCACGCGGCGAGCGCCGAGCCGGCCTTCGTGACCTTTGCGATGGCGATGTCCTGGTGCCCGTGGCTCCACAGGTAGCGCGCGATCCCCACCTCTGGGCCGAAGACCTGCCGGCCGTTGACCGCGAGGACCTGCGGGGTGTCGAGCGCGACGGCGCTCGAGTCGTGCGAGGTCGAGTAGTCCCCCCAGTCGACGAGCCGCACCGTCCGGTCGGCCGTTGCCAGACCGAACCCGGTCCCCGCGGCGTAGGACTCATACCCCTCGGCGTTGCTCTGGCCGGCGACGACGACGATGCCCACCCGGGAGGCGCGTGCCGCGGCCATCGCGGCGTGCGCCGTGGCAAGGGGCATGGCGATGGGTGCGATCACGACGCCAACGGCGAGCGCCGCGACTGCGAGCCTCTTCATGCCGCACGCCTCCTCGGTGCTCGACGACCGGCGCGATCTTCGCACTGCGGCGCGCCGCCAAGCGAGTCACCCGCTCGGAAAGCAGGCGTGCAGGAAGGGACAAGCGGGGTCGGTGGTAGCGTCTCTCCCCGGGTCAGCGCCGGCGACCCACTCCATCCCTCGAGCTGACCCCGGTGCGGTCACGCAGTGAAAGCGAGTCCCTCGATGTCCGACTCCACCAGCCTCCTGTCCCAAGAGGACATGGGCACCTTCGACGAGAACGGCGCCTACATCCCGCGCACCATCGTCCTCGACGACCTCTCCCAGACCGACCTCGAAGCGGCGGTGGCCGAGACGATCCTGCAGTTCGAGGACGGCGACGTCGTCGAGGGCACGATCGTCAAGATCGACAAGGACGAGGTCCTGCTCGACATCGGCTTCAAGTCCGAGGGGGTCATCCCCGCACGCTAGCTGTCCATCCGCAACGACGTGAATCCCGCCGACATCGTCTCGATGGGTGAGCACGTCGAGGCGCTCGTCCTCCAGAAGGAGGACAAAGAGGGCCGCCTCATCCTGTCCAAGAAGCGCGCGCAGTACGAGAAGGCCTGGACGACCATCGAGCAGCTGAAGGCGCGCGACGAGGTCGTGAAGGGCCCGGTCATCGAGGTCGTCAAGGGCGGCCTGATCGTCGACATCGGCCTTCGCGGGTTCCTGCCAGCGTCGCTGGTCGAGCTGCGCCGTGTCCGCGAGCTGCAGCCCTACGTTGGCAAGGTCATCGAGGCCAAGATCATCGAGCTCGACCGCAACCGCAACAACGTCGTGCTCTCGAGGCGCGCGTGGCTCGAGGAGACCCAGAAGGAGCAGCGCGGCGACTTCCTCGCCAACCTGCGCCCAGGCGAGCGACGCCACGGCGTCATCTCCTCGGTCGTCAACTTCGGCGCGTTCGTCGATCTCGGCGGCATGGACGGGCTCATCCACGTCTCCGAGCTCAGCTGGAAGCACGTGGAGCACCCCTCCTCGGTCGTGGCCGTCGGCGACGAGGTCGACGTGGAGGTCCTCGACGTCGACCTCGAGAAGGAGCGGATCTCGCTGTCGCTCAAGGCCACCCAGACCGACCCGTGGCAGGAGTTCGCCGACACCCACGAGGTCGGCCAGCTCGTCTACGGCCGCATCACCAAGCTCGTGCCGTTCGGCGCGTTCGTCCAGGTCGGCGACGGCATCGAGGGACTCGTGCACATCTCGGAGATGGCGGCGCACCACGTCGACTCGCCCGAGCAGGTCGTGACCCCCGGCGAGGAGCTGTGGGTGAAGATCATCGAGATCGACACCCAGCGCCGCCGGATCAGCCTGTCGATCAAGCAGGCCCTCGAGGGCGGCGAGGTCTCCGAGGAGTACCAGGAGGCCTTCGGCGCGCACGCCTACGACGAAGAGGGCAACTACATCGGCGACCTCGACTTCACCCCGGAGACCGAGGCCCAGGCGGCATGGGCCG
>DATBQT010000043.1:0-6304 GCA_036560685.1 Acidimicrobiales bacterium | reverse complement strand
CGTGAGGCCTGCGGCCAGGATCGACCGCGCCGCGTCCACGTCCGACGCCCTTGGGCCGTCGCCCTCGCCGGGGACCTCGAGCAGTGCCGAGGTGTCGATGAGCGCGGGATGGCCGAGCAGCGCTGCCAGCCCCTACGCGCCGATCGTGCCGTCGCCGAGGTTCTCGTGCCGGTCCCGGTTCGAGCCGAGGTCGACCTTGGAGTCGTTGAGGTGCAGGCAGCCCAGCCGCTCGAGTCCGATGCGCCGGGCGACCTCGTCGATGACCGCGTCGGCGCGCTCGAGGCTCGAGAAGTCGACGCCGCTCGCCCAAAGGTGCTGGGTGTCGATGCACACGCCCAGGCGGTCGTCACCGCCGGCGGCGTCGAGGACGGCCTCCAGCTCCTCGAAGCTCCGCCCCACGGTCCCGCCGGAGCCCGCGGCGTTCTCGAGGAGGATCGGACAGGGCGGCGCGGTCTTGTCGGCCGGGTCGCTGGCGTCCTCGAGCGCGCGGTGCAGGGCGCTGGCGACCTGCCCGAGCGCGCCCTCCATGCCCGAGCCCTTGTGGCTGCCGATGTGCAGCACGAGCCCCGACGCGCCGAGCCCCCGCGCGACCGACAGGTTGTTCACGAGGCAGTCGACGCTCTTGGCGTAGAGGGCCTCGTCGGGCGTCGCGAGGTTGATGAGGTAGGTCGCGTGGCAGTAGGTCTTGTGCACCGCGGGATGCCCACGCTGCGCGTCGCGGAACGCGGCCAGCACGTCCGGCGCGTACTGCGTCGGCTTCCAGGCTCGGGGGCTCTGCGTGAAGACCTGGATCGCGTCGGCCCGCATCGCTGCGCCCCGCTCGAGCGCTGCGACCGGTCCCCCTGCACCGCGGACGTGAGCACCGATGAGCACGTTCGCAGGTTACCCGGGGCGCCTCGAACGCGAAGGGGCCACGATTGGTGCTCGTGGCGCGCGAGAATGGCGCGTGCCCGACACCCCGACGCCAACCGCCGATGCGGCCTGCGCCGCGTGCGAGCGACTGGGGCGGCGTGACCCACCCCCGCGGGACCGCATCGCGGTAAGCGGCGGCTGGTCGGTTGCGCATGCGTTCAACGCCAATCTCGAGGGATGGCTCGTGCTGCTCCCGCAGCGCCACGTCGAGTCGCTCGACGAGCTGCGTCCCGACGAGGCGGCCGCACTCGGCCCGCTGCTGGTTGGCCTCACCGCGGCGCTCCGTGCCACGACGGGGTGCCAGAAGACCTACGTGCTCCTGCTCGCGGAGTCCGAGGGGTTTCACCACGTCCACCTCCACGTCGTGCCGAGGGGCTCGGACCTCGGCGCCGAGCACCTCGGGCCGAGGATCTTCGGCCTGCTCGGCAACCCCGACCTCGACGTCGTGGCGCCCGAGCGCAGGGACGAGCTCGCCCTCGCGGTCCGCGCGCACCTCGTAGATGCGGGCGTCGTCACCACCTCGGCGTGACTCACCCAGGCGGATGGTCAGCCGGGCAGTACTGCGCACCCTGCACGATGAAGTAGGAGCGCTGCCAGCCGTTGATCCACCACCGTCCAGCGGGCTCGGGCAGGTGCCACACCGAGGCGACGTCGGCCGCGATGGGTGCGGCGTAGAGCTCGATGCCCGGCGGGCAGAGGTGCACGCCGTCGACGCGTCGGACGCGGTCCCACGTTGTCCGCGGCGCGTTGGGGTCGCGGGGCGGTGGGATCCAGGGGCTGTACTCGCCGTTGAGCTCCACGCCCGCGGCGACCGGGAAGTACATGGCCTCGCCCGGGAGCTGCGCGGGCATCTCGGCAGCCACGGCGTTCCACGCGGCGACCTTCTGGACGTCGGTCTCCAGCGCCTGTGGCGTCAGGTCCAACAGCGGGTGGGTCTTCGGGTACTGCACGAACGCGACGCCGGTGGCGCCAGCTGCACGGGCGATGGCGACGACCTCTTTGAGCCGCTCGCGGTAGGCGGCGGGGTCGTCACGCGCGAGCTTGCCGTCCCATGCCGTCGTGAACAGGACCAGGTTCGCGTGGGTCGAGCGGACGGCGTGACGCAGGTAGCCGCGCCAGTGCGGACGGGTCGTGCCGAAGCCGTCGAACCCCCTGTTGAACGCCTTGACCTCGCCGGTCGCGTCGAGTGCGGCCACGATCCCGGCGCCAGATAGCAAGAACTGGGAGTCACCAACGAGCACGACTCGAAGCGGGTGCTGCTTGTCGATGGCGTGCGGCGGCGGTATGGGGACCTGGTCGCCGAGGCCGCCGGCGCCGATGATCACCGACGCGGGCGCGTAGCGCAGGAGCGACGCGCGCACGTAGGACTTGATGACGAGTGACGGCGTGGTCCCGATGAACACCGCCGCGACCGTGATCGCGACGCCGCAGGGGTAGACGACCATGCGGGCGCGCCTCGGCAGCCAGCGCCTGCGCACCGGCAGCTCGATCAGGAAGTAGCTCGCCACGACCAATGCGGCGATGAGCGCGAGGCGCCCGATGAGCAGGGGGGCCCCGGACAGTCCCGTGCGCGCACCGGTGAACAGCACGATGACGGGCCAGTGCCACAGGTAGACGCCGTAGCTGACGAGTCCAATGGCGACGACCGGGCGCCACGAGAAGCCCTTGGCGATGACGGAGTCCGCGCGGCGCACGTCCGCGATGACGATGACGCTGAGCAGCGACGCGAGGAGGAATCCCCCTTGGAACATGAAGCTGGACGGCGTCGCATCGGCCCCAGGGACCGTGGAGCCGGCGAACACCATGAGCGCGACGAGCCCCGCGAGGGCCAGGGGCGCGCCGATTCGCAGGAGCCCTGCCACCCGCGGGGGTGTCTCTGGTCGGCGCGCGGTCAGCCACGCGAGCACGGTGCCCACGGCGAGGTCGGCGAGCCGCGTGTCGGTGCCGTAGTAGATGCGTGACAGGTCGACGCCGGACTCGAACATCGCCGCCATGAGCGCGGTCGATGCGAGCGCGATCGCGACCGAGACCGAGATGCCGAGCCGGCGGCGGTCGCGGAGTCCCTTCGCCAGCAATCCCAAGGTGACGAACGGCCAGAGCAGATAGAACTGCTCTTCGATCGAGAGGCTCCAGGTGTGCTGGAGCGGGTTGGGCGCGGAGAACTGGGCGAAGTAGCTGTGCTGGCTGATGATGTCCTGCCAGTTCGCGACGTACAGGAGTGTCGCGATGGCCTGGAGTCGAAGCGCGTGCAGGTCGAACGCCGCAGCGAACGCCGTCTGGCCGTATCGGCCCTCGACGACGACGTAGACCATGACGAGCGTGACCATGCAGAACAGCGCCGGGAGCAGCCGTCGCGCGCGCCGCCCCCAGAACTTCGCGAGCTGGATCGTGCCGTTGTCCTCGTGCTCCTCCAAGAGCAGCGACGTGATGAGGAAGCCGGACAGCACGAAGAACAGGTCGACCCCGAGGTAGCCCCCCCTCGCCCACCCGAAGCCGAGGTGGTAGGCGAGCACGGCGAGGACCGCGAACGCGCGGAGGCCGTCGAGGGCGGGAAGGTGTCGGCCCCTGACCGACCAGCTGCTCACGCCGACAGCGTCTCGACGAGGTCGCGGACCGCTGCGACCGGGCACAGGAGCTCGACGAGCGTGCCCGCCACGGGCGACGGCATCGTCTCGCCAGCGACGACGGTCACGACTGAGCCGCACCGCGCCAAGGTTCCGTCGAGCAGCGTGATCAGGTCGCCGCCGTCTCGCCAGACGATCCCCGGGCCTCCGTCGCGACGTGGCTGGGGGAGGTTGCGGGCGCCGTCCACGTACTCCAGTCCGCGCGCGATGGTGTGCTGCCCACGCGTGAACAGGGCCGAGACGATCACCGCGGCGTCCGAGCACGCTGCGGCGTCGCCTTCAAGCACGACCACCTCGCACGCCCCGAGCAGCTCTGCGGTCGTCGCCTCGCGGGCGATAACGGACGCGGCACGACCTGCCGCGACTTGGGTGGCGATACCCACCGACGCGTCAGGGGCGAGCTCGGCGACCGCCGTGGCGACGACGAACTCGTCGAGCGACGTGCCCCCGTCGGTCCGCTGCGCGCCCACGACGACCGTGCGAGAACCGCCGAGCGCCACGACGCATCGCGCGAGCAGCCCGACCGACCCGTCGTCGAGCACGGTGGTCGGCAAGGTGACGAGGGCAGGGATCATCGGCTTGTCCGCTACGCGCCGCTCGTGAGCGTGAGGGCGCCTGCGTCCCCGGCGTGCGCCCTGGGATCCACGATCAAGAGGTGCGCGCTGCTGGGAGGGTCAGTGTGCACGGAGCGATCGAGCGTCGCCATCGCGGCGCCGCCGTCGCGCTCGACGATCAGGTCGGGCACGGGTCCTCCTCGGGAGGCCACACCATAACGACCCTCAACGGCGCCCTACGAGCCGAGTTCGGTCTCGGGCAGCCGCTCGACGTTGACGTCGCGGAAGGTGAGCACCCGCACCGACGGCACGAAGCGCACCGTCCGGTACATGTCCCACACCCACGCGTCGCTGAGCGTCACCTCGAGCAGCGCAGGCGTCGAGGTCGACTTGACGGCGATGTCGACGTCGTTTGCAAGGTAGAAGCGTCGTTCGGTCTCGACCACCCAGCGGAACATCGAGACGACCGCCTTGTACTCCTGGACCAAGGACAGCTCGAGCGTCGCCTCGTAGTCGTCGAGCTCCTCTTCGCTCATCGACACGGCGGTCGAGGGCGTCGGTGCTCAGCCGCCACGCGGGATCCGGCGCTCCTTGATCTTGGCTGCCTTCCCGTGGAGGTCGCGCAGGTAGTACAACTTGGCGCGGCGGACGTCGCCGTAGCTGTCGACTTCAAGCTTCGCGATCGTCGGCGAGTGCACGGGGAAGGTGCGCTCCACGCCGACGCCGGCGCTCACCTTGCGGACCGTGAAGGTCTCGCGGAGCCCCGTTCCCTGGCGCCGGATCACGACGCCCTGGAACACCTGGACGCGCTCGCGCGTGCCTTCCACGACCCGGACGTGCACCTTGACCGTGTCACCAGGACTGAACGAGGGGACGTCATCGCGCAGCGAGTCGCGGTCGATCAGCTCGGTGGGATGCATCGGTGGTCCTTTCGGGGGCCTCAAAAGAGGGGCACGCAAGCCTAGCCCGGCGCGGAACTGGCCCTGAAGCAGTCGCGACCTCATCGAGTCCGCTCGATTCCGGCGGGACAAGGATGCCCGAAGTGCGGCTACCAACCAATGCGACAGCGGCGCTTGAGGCAGAGTTTCCCTCGTGGTTCTGCCTGAGGATGCCGAACTTGGAGAGATCGCGGAGTTCTTCGTGACGCAGGGATTCCGGGTCGTCGTCCACGCGGAGCAGCCGCCCGATCCAACTCCCGAAGAGCTGAGGTCCATGCCTAGAGTCCTGCGGCGGTCGCGGCAGACCTATCGGCCAGCATTTTGGGCGGACCTCGAGCAATTGGTCACTGAAGAAAGGCTTCATTGGTACGGCGGCGGCGCCTCTGAAGAAGCTGCGATTCGAAGTGCACGAGCGAGATGGCGCATTGAAGAAGAAGGTGGCCACGTTCACGGGCCACGTGTTCTCCCCTGAGTCCGTCGCTAGCAGGCGTCTCGCAACGGAGCGATGATCCCCGGCTGGGTCAGGGATCCGGGAACTCCTCGAGCAGCGATCGTTCCTCGGAGCGCACGCCACCCCTCTGCTCGACGAGATCGGGGCGCGCGGCCATCGTGCGTCGGAGCGCCGCCGCGCGGCGCCACCGCGCGACACGGCCATGGTCGCCGGACCGAAGCACCTCAGGGACCGGCCAACCTCGGAAGGTCGCGGGCTTGGTGTACTGCGGGTACTCCAAGAGGCCGTCGGCGAAGCTCTCCTCGAGCGCGCTCTCGGCGTTGCCGAGCACGCCTTGTCGAAGCCGGATAACGGCTTCGACGACGACCAGGGCGGCGAGCTCCCCTCCGGCGAGCACCACGTCGCCGATGCTGAGCTCGCCGTCGCAGCAGTGGTCCAAGACACGCTGGTCGATCCCCTCGTAGCGCCCGGCAAGCAGCGAGAAGCCGTCGAGCGCGGCGAGCTCGGCTGCGACGCGGTGGTCGAACCTGCGACCTCCCGCGGTGAGCGCGAGCAGCGGCCGACACGGGCCGTCGAGCGCCTCGACCGCCTCGACGGCGTCGAAGATCGGACCGGGCGCGAGCACCATGCCCGCTCCCCCGCCATAGGGGGTGTCGTCGACGGTCCGGCGGGCGTCGGACGTGTGGGCCCGCAGGTCGCGGGTGCGCAGGTCCATGAGGCCCGCGTTCGTCGCCCGGCCGAGGATCGACGCTGACGCGTACGCGTCGATCAGGTCCGGAAAGATCGTGTAGACGTCGATGCGCACTAGACGAGGCCCTCCGGCAC
>DATBQT010000042.1:0-2939 GCA_036560685.1 Acidimicrobiales bacterium | reverse complement strand
CCGGCTCCACTCGACGGCGTACTCCATCGGGAGGGTTCGGGTGATCGGCTCGATGAAACCGTTGACGATCATGCCCATCGCCTGGGACTCGGTGAGCCCGCGGCTCATCAGGTAAAAGAGCTGGTCCTCGCCGATCTTGGCGACCGTCGCCTCGTGGCCGATCGACGCGTCGCTCTCGCCGACCTCCATGTAGGGCTTCGTTTCGGAGGTCGACTGCTCGTCGAGGATCAGGGCGTCGCACCGGACGAACGACTTCGCGCCGTAGGCGCCGTCCTCCACCTTCACGAGCCCGCGATAGGTCGTCTTGCCGCCGTCCTTGGAGATCGACTTGGAGACGATCGTCGAGGTGGTCTCGGGCGCGGCGTGGATCATCTTGGCGCCCGCGTCCTGATGCTGGCCGGGGCCGGCGTAGGCGACAGAGAGGACCTCGCCGGACGCCTTCGGCCCCACGAGGTACACGCTCGGGTACTTCATGGTGAGCCTCGAGCCGATGTTGCCGTCGATCCACTCGACGTGCGCCTCGGCCTCGGCACGTGCCCGCTTGGTGACGAGGTTGTAGACGTTGTTGGACCAGTTCTGGATCGTGGTGTAGGTGATCCGGCTCCCAGGGAGCGCGACGAGCTCGACGACCGCGGAGTGCAGCGAGTCCGACGTGTACACCGGCGCCGAGCACCCCTCGACGTAGTGGACTTGGGACCCCTCGTCCGCGATGATCAGCGTCCGCTCGAACTGGCCCATGTTCTCCGTGTTGATGCGGAAGTACGCCTGCAAGGGCAGCTCGACCTTGACGCCCTTCGGGACGTAGATGAACGAGCCGCCGGACCACACCGCCGAGTTCAGCGCGGCGAACTTGTTGTCGTTCGGGGGGATGATCGTGCCGAACCACTTGCGAACGAGCTCGGGGTACTCGCGAACCGCGGTGTCCATGTCGCAGAACAGGACGCCCTGGGCCTCGAGGTCCTCACGGTTGCGGTGGAAGACCACCTCGGACTCGTACTGTGCCGTGACCCCTGCGAGGTACTTGCGCTCTGCCTCGGGGATGCCCAGCTTGTCGTAGGTGTTCTTGATCGCGTCAGGGAGGTCCTCCCAGCGCTGGACCTGACCCTCCGTCGGCTTGACGTAGTAGTAGATGTTGTCGAAGTCGAGGTCGGGCATCCGACTCGCGAACCAGGCCGCCATCGGCTTGCGGTCGAACCGCTTCAGGGCTGCGAGCCGGAAGTTCCGCATCCACTCGGGCTCGCCCTTCATCTCGGACATCTCGCGGACGATCGACTCGCTCAGGCCCTTCTTGGGCTTGAAGACGTAGTCCTCGGCGTCGCTCCAGCCGAGCTTGTACCGACTGAGGTCTAGGTCCTGAATCGCCATGGTGCCTCCACCGACCTCAATTTCTCCTACGCCCATAGTAACAACTCGGTCCCCCGGATCGAGCGGCACGCTGCGGCTGGCAGGCTCACGCGATGCCTGACGCCGTTCCTCCCGTCGCGCCGCGACGCCCAATCGAGCTCACCCACTTCGACGACGTCCGCGTCGACGACTACCACTGGCTTCGTGACCGCGAGGATCCCGCGGTCCTCGCGTACCTCACCGCCGAGAACGAGTTCGCCGCGGCCGCGCTCTCCGAGACGGCCGCCCTCGAGTCCACGATCTACGACGAGATCGTGTCGCGGATCGTGGAGACCGACGTCACCGCGGCGGTCAGATGGGGGCAGTGGTGGTACTACGAGCGGACCTTCGAGGGCCGCAACTACCCGAGGCACTGCCGTCGACCACGCGGGACCGAGGCATACCCCGACTCGTTCGACGCGCCGGGCGAAGAGGTCGTCCTGGACGAGAACGAGCTGGCCGAGGGGCACGACTTCTGCTCTGTCGGCGTGCTGTCGGTCTCGCCCGACCACCGCCTTGTCGCGATCGGCGTCGACTTCGACGGTGACGAGCGGCACGCCCTCTCGTTCCGCTCGCTGGACGGGTCGGACGCACCCAGCGAGGTGATCGGGGACGTCGGGTACTCCGTCGAGTGGACCGCGGACTGCTCGACGATCCTGTACGTCCGCGTCGACGACGCGTGGCGACCGCACGAGCTGTGGCGACACGAGCTCGGCACCGACCCCGCAGACGACGTCTTGGTGTTCGCCGAGCCCGACGAGCGGTTCCGGGTGGGCATCTCGAGGAGCCGTGACGGCGCCGCGCTGATCGTGCACGTGAGCTCGTCGATGACGACCGAGGTCCTCGCCCTCGACGCGACGAGCCCCCTCGAGCTCGAGGTCGTCTGGCCAAGGCGACCCGGGGTCGAGTGCGCGATCGAGCACCTCACCGCGCCAGACGGTCAGCGGTGGTGGCTCGCGGTCACGAACGACGACGCGCTGGACTTCCGCGTCCTCGCAGCCGTCCGGGGCCGGCTCTTGTCGTTCGACGAGATCGTGCCCGAGCGGCCCGGGACGAGGATCGACGGGATCGACGCGTTCGCAACGCACCTGGCGCTCTCCGAACGACTGGACGGCTGCGCCTCGGTCCGCCTGCTCCCGCTCCTGGGCGACGCCGACCCGTTCGGCGAGGATCTGCTCGGGCGAGGCACCGTCGTCGACAGCGACGAGGTGCCGGCGACGACGGTCCTCGGCGCGACCCCCGAGTTCGACTCCCGGTCCGTGCGGATCGTCCAGACGACGCTCGTGACGCCGTTCAGCTCGATCGACGTTGAGCTCGCCACCGGGTCGCGAACGGTGCGCAAGCGCCAGGAGGTCCAAGGCGGGTACGACCCCGAGCGATTCGTCTCGACCCGACTGTGGGTGACCGCGCGCGACGGCGTGCAGGTCCCGGTCTCGATCGTGCACCGCTGCGACCTGCTCGGCGCGACGGGCACGCCAGGCGACGCGCCGTCGTCGCCTCGTCCGCTGCTGCTCTACGGCTACGGCGCCTATGAGGTCTCGATCGATCCGACCTTC
>DATBQT010000041.1:0-14245 GCA_036560685.1 Acidimicrobiales bacterium | reverse complement strand
GACTTTCGCTTCTATCCGCGTCGACGGCGGCGGTGCGCCTTGTCAGGACCGTTCGGCCTCTCGGCCCAGTGGCAACGAAAGCTGCACTCGACAGGCGCCGCGCTCTCGATGGTCCTGTATCGCCTGGACATCGTGGATCACCTCGTACGTCACCGTTGGACGGCGGTGGGCGCGCCGGGATACGACTGCCTGCTCAAACGGCGGCTCGTGGACGTGGCAGCGACCCTGTCGTCGACCGGAAGGCCCGTCGTCTTCCTGACGACGCCGTACTACTCGACAGGCGAGCAGCCCAGCGGTGCCACCTGGCCCGAGGACAACCCTCGCCGCGTCCGCGACTACAACGCGATCCTGAAGGAGGTCGCCGCTTCCTTCCCCGGCGTGATCCACGTCGTCGATCTCAACGCGATCGTGAGTCCTCATGGCGCCTACGCGCGAACCATCGGCGCCACCGCGGTCCGCTGGGTCGACGGGGTGCACTTCACCTACGCCGGTGACGCGTTCGTCCTCCCGAAGCTGCTGCCCGCGATGCTCTCGTACTCTCGATCAGCGCCGTCGAGACCAGCACTGGCGGCGCTCGCAACCGCGGCGCGCAATGGCACCCCGCTGGCGTGCTGATCCCGGCGAACCGGGGCTCCCCCGTAAGGTGAGGGGGGTGTCGCCCGGACCCTCGAGCGCACCCATCCCTCGCGACCTGCTCCCCGAGACTGCGGTCGTCGCGTCAGACGGCCGGCTGTCGGTCGGCGGCTGTGACGTGCTCGCGCTCGCAGCGGAGTACGGGACACCGCTGTTCGTCTACGACGAGGCGCATCTCGCCGCTCGATGCGCCGAGGCGCGCGGGGCGTTCGACGACGGCGTCGCCTACGCCTCCAAGGCCTTCTTCTGCAGGGCGATGGCCCGCCTGGCGGTCGACGCAGGCCTCTGCATCGACGTCGCGTCCCTGGGCGAGCTGCACTGCGCCCTCAGCGCCGGTGTGCCTGCGGGTCGCCTCGTGCTCCACGGCAACAACAAGTCACGCGAGGAGCTCGCAGTGGCACTGGAGCGAGGCGTGGGGAGGATCGTGGTCGACGGCGCAGACGACCTGGACCGACTGGAGGCGATGCCCAAGGAGCGAGGCGCGACGCAGGCGGTGCTGCTCCGCGTGACGCCTGGCGTCGAGGCCCACACCCACGAGTTCGTGCGCACCGGCCAGGAGGACACCAAGTTCGGCGTGTCGATCGCGAGCGGTGAGGCCGCGTCGATGCTGGAGCGGATCGAACACGCCGACGGGCTCTCCGTGGTGGGTCTGCATGCCCACATCGGGAGCCAGGTGTTCGACGTGGGCTCGCTCGCACAGGCCGCCCAGATCCTGGGCACCTTCTTCGCACCGCTCGGACTGGAGGAGCTCTGCGTCGGCGGTGGGCTCGGCGTCGCGTACGTCGACGGCGAGTCCGCTCCCACGATCTCGGAGTGGGGTCGTGCGGTTCGTGCGGCGTGCGCCGCCGCCGGCGTCGACGACCACGTCCGCATCACCGCGGAGCCGGGTCGCTCGATCGCGGCCGCCGCTGGCATCACGCTGTACACGGCCGGCGTGATCAAGGAGCACGCCGGCGGCAGGACATACGTCGCGGTCGACGGCGGGATGAGCGACAACCCCCGTCCCGTCCTCTACGGGTCGGGCTACGAGGCCTTCCTCCCGCGCGAGACCACTGCGCTTCGTCCGAAGCCCGCCCGCATCGTCGGCAAGCACTGCGAGAGTGGCGACGTCCTCGTCGACGACGGGCGGCTGCCAGCGGACGTCCGCGTGGGCGACGTCGTGTGCACCCCCGTCACAGGGGCCTATGGGTACTCGATGGCATCGACCTACAACCGCGTGGGGCGGCCCGCCGTGGTCTTCGTCAAGGACGGTGACGCACGTGTCGTCCTTCGCCGCGAGACGCCCGAGGACCTCGAGTCGCTGGAGTGCGTCGCGGCGTCGGGCTCCATAGAACGAGGAAGCGGGCGCTGATGACCGCCGAGCCGGTGCGCGTGGCGATCCTCGGGTGCGGCACGGTTGGCTCCGAGGTTGCGCGCGCACTGTGCGATCCCGCCCGAGCGGTCGGCCTCGAGGCCGCCGCGGGTGCGCCGCTCCAGCTCGTGGGCGTCGCCGTGGCTCGAGCGGGTGTGCCCCGCGAGGGGGTCGACCCGAGCCTCGTGACGACCGATGCCACCGCGCTCGTGGACGGTGCCGGCGCCGACGTCGTCGTCGAGCTCACCGGCGACGTGGACGCGGCGCTCGGGCTCATCGCTCGGGCAATCGACGGTGGTGCGTCGGTCGTCACCGCGAACAAGGCCCTCCTCGCGACGCACCTCGGCGAGCTCAGCGCACGTGCCTCGGCGCGGGGCGTGGACCTCTTCTTCGAGGCGGCGGTCGCAGGCGCGGTGCCGGTCGTGCGGGTGCTGCGGACCTCGCTCGCCGGCCAGCGGCTCGACCGGGTGCTCGGCATCGTGAACGGGACGACCAACTTCATCCTCACCACGATGACCAAGGAGGGCCGCGACTACGAGGACGTCTTGGCGGACGCGCAGGCGCGCGGCTACGCCGAGAGCGATCCCTCCGCGGACGTCGACGGGCACGATGCCGCCCAGAAGGCGGCGCTGCTCGCCACCCTCGCGTTCGGCTGTGAGGTCACCGACGCCGACGTGCCGCGCGAGGGCATCGCGCGCGTCACCGTGGCGGACCTCGATGCCGCGGGGCGCCTCGGCTACGCCGTGCGGCTGCTCGCGATCGCCGAGCGCACCGCCGCGGGGGCAATCTCGGTGCGGGTCCACCCCTCGATGGTCCCGATCGACCACCCGCTCGCGTCCGTCGACGGCGCGTCGAATGCCGTCTTCGTCGAGGGCCCGGGTGTCGGGCCGCTCATGTTCCTGGGAGCCGGCGCCGGCGGCCCGCCCACCGCGTCGGCCGTGCTCGGCGATCTCGTGGCGTCGGCAAGGAACCGGATCGCGGGCACGGTCGATCCTGCTCCCGAGGTCGGGGTCGCACTCGAGCTGCAGGACCCAGGCGACGCCGTGTGCGAGTTCTACCTCTCGCTCGCCGTCGCGGACCGTCCCGGCGTGCTCGCGTCGGTGGCGACCGTCTTTGGACGCCATTCGGTCTCGATCCGCTCGATGGAGCAGATCGGGATGCTCGACGACGCACGACTCGTCTTTTTGACACACGACGCAAGCGAGGCCGACATGGCCGCGACGGTCGACGAACTCGAGCGGCTCGACGCGGTGAAGGCCGTCGGCGTGCTGCTGCGCGTCGTCGCCGGGGGAGCGATGTGAGCCGCAACGAGGGCGTGATCGCGCGCTACGGCGAGCTCGTCGGCGTGGCACCGGGCACGCCCGCGGTGACGCTCCTCGAAGGGGCGACGCCGCTGCTCGCAGCGCCCCGGCTCTCGTCGATGGTTGGCGCTGACGTCTGGCTGAAGGTCGAAGGGGCGAACCCGACGGGCAGCTTCAAGGACCGCGGCATGACCGTCGCGATCTCCAAGGCGAAGGCCGCGGGTGCCACGGCGGTGGTGTGTGCCTCGACGGGGAACACCTCGGCGTCTGCGGCCGCCTACGCGGCGCGGGCCGGCATGACGTGCTCGGTCGTGATCCCCGAGGGCATGGTGGCCCTCGGCAAGCTCGCCCAGGCCCTGGTGCACGGCGCGACGGTCGTGCAGGTCCGAGGGAACTTCGACGCCGCGCTCGGCTTGGTCCGCGAGCTCCCGGACCACGCGGCGGTGACCATCGTCAACTCCATCAACCCCGACCGCATCGACGGCCAGACGTCCGCCGCCTACGAGGTCGTCGACGACCTTGGCGACGCGCCCGAGTTCGTCTTCCTGCCGGTCGGCAACGCCGGCAACATCACCGCCTACTGGCGTGGCTTCGAGCGCTACCTCCGCGAGGGCGTGAGCACGAGGACCCCCCATATGGTCGGCTTCCAGGCAGAAGGCGCCGCCCCGATCGTCCTCGGGAGGGTCGTAGACGACCCCGACACCATCGCGACGGCGATCCGCATCGGCAATCCCGCGAGCTGGAAGGGCGCGCTCGCGGCCGCCGATGAGTCCGGTGGTCACATCGGGTCGGTCAGCGACGCCGAGATCCTCGCTGCGTGGCAGCTGCTCGCTCGAGAGGAGTCCGTGTTCTGCGAGCCCGCGAGCGCCGCGGGGGTTGCGGGGCTCCTGCGCGTCGGCGTGCCCGCGGGCGCGACGGTCGTGTGCGTCCTCACCGGCAACGGGCTGAAGGACCCCGAGACGGCGAGCCGCCTGTCGGTGGTCCCCGAGGTCGTCGACGCGAATGCGGGCGCGTTGCTCGACGCAATCGCGGCGGTGGTGGCAAAGGGGTCGTCGGCGCGCTAGGATGCATCCATCCCACCTTGCTTGCGGCGTCGCCGCGGGCCCAGGGGACATCTTCTCTGGTGTGGTGGTTCGCGCCGCGTGCGCAGCGCACGCGGCGTCCCCCCGGCAGCACCTTCCGCTCGTCCGGGTGAGAGAGAGGACACGAATGACGTCCGGTTCCCAGTTGGAACGGTCCCTGCTTGAGACCAAGGAGCGAGACGAGCTCCAGTCGATCGCCCAGGCGATGGAGCTGAAGACCAGCGCCCGCGCCAGCAAGGCGACGCTTATCGGCGCGATCCTCGACGCCACCGGCGTCTCGGTTGCACCGACCCCGTCCGACGCGCCAACGGCGCAGCGATCGCGCGCGGCGAGCACGATCTCATCGAGCTCGAACGGCGACAGTGCAGCGGCCGACGACGCCGAGCACGTCGGCGTGGCGACGGCGCCATCGGGCTCCGTGCCCGAGTCCACCTCGTCTGAAGGCGCGCCCTTCCAGCGAGGCGCGAGGCCCCAGAGCGGTTCTGGCACCCAGAGCGGTTCTGGGACCCAGGGCGGCCAGTTCGACCAGGCGAACCGTCGCAACAATCGCCGGCGCCGTGGACGCGACCGCGAACAGCGCACCGGTGACCGGGACCTCCAGGGCAGCCAGGAGCAGACCTACACCGGAGAGCTCGTCGAGGTCCGCGGGCTCCTCGACCTGCGCGACGAGGGATACGGATTCGTCCGCACCTCCGGCTACCTCCCGTCGTCCAAGGACGTCTACGTGTCGATCAGCCAGGCGAAGCGGTTCTCGCTTCGCAAGGGCGACGCGATCGAAGGCGCGTGCCGCCCCGCGGCGAGCAACGAGAAGTACCCGGCGTTGCTGCGCATCGACTCGGTGTCCGGCCTCGATCCCGAAGAGGCGCGGACCCGCAGGCGCTTCGAGGACCTGACACCGCTGTTCCCCGACGAGCGGCTCAAGCTCGAGACCGTGGGCGACAAGGAGAACATGACGTCGCGCATCGTCGACCTCCTCAGCCCGATCGGCAAGGGCCAGCGCGGGCTCATCGTCTCGCCACCGAAGGCCGGCAAGACCGCGATCCTGAAGCGCATCGCGCACTCCATCGAGGAGAACAACCCAGAGGTGCACCTCATGGTGCTGCTCGTCGAGGAGCGCCCCGAGGAGGTCACCGACATGCGTCGCAGCGTTCGCGGCGAGGTCGTCGCCTCGACGTTCGACCGCCCGAGCGAGGAGCACACGCAGGTCTCCGAGCTCGCGATCGAGCGCGCCAAGCGCCTCGTCGAGCTCGGTCAGGACGTCGTCATCCTGCTCGACGGCATTACGAGGCTCGCCCGCGCCTACAACCTGTCGCAGCCCGCGACCGGCCGCATCATGTCGGGTGGCGTCGACTCCGGCGCGCTCTACCCGCCGCGAAAGTTCTTCGGCGCTGCGAGGAACATCGAAGAGGGCGGCTCGCTGACCATCCTCGCGACCGCGCTCGTGGAGACCGGCTCCAAGATGGACGAGGTGATCTTCGAGGAGTTCAAGGGCACCGGCAACATGGAGCTGCGCTTGGACCGCCGCCTCGCCGAGCGCCGGATCTACCCCGCGATCGACGTCAACGCGAGCTCGACGCGCCACGAGGAGCTGCTCTTCGAGAAGGGCCAGCTCCAGCAGGTCTGGAAGCTCCGTCGAGTGCTGAACGGCCTCGCGAGCGACGGCACCGGGGCTGCGGGCCTCGAGCTGCTCATGGACAAGATCAAGACGACTCGATCCAACGACGACTTCCTCGCCGAGATCGCGAAGGGTCCGTCGGCAAACTGAGAGTGGCGGCGCCTAGACTGTCGCGTCGCGCGAAGGAGCAACATGAAGACTGACATCCACCCCGAGTACGTCGAGGCCACGGTCCACTGCTCGTGCGGGAACTCGTTCGTGACGCGATCGACCAAGCCCGACCTGCACGTCGAGCTGTGCAACGAGTGCCACCCGTTCTTCACCGGCAAGCAGAAGCTGGTGGACACCGGTGGACGCGTGGAGCGCTTCCAGCGCCGCTACGGCGCCAAGGGCAAGACCCGCGCCGCGAAGAGCTGATCCACGGCGCTCAGCGCCAGATCCATGGGCACGCTCGACGAGACGCTCGCCGGCCTCGCAACTGAGCTCGACGAGACGTCGGCGGCCCTTTCGGCGCCCGACGTCGCGAGCAACCCGCGCCGACTCCGCGAGCTCTCACGTCGCCACCACCAGCTGACCGACCTCGTCGGGACCTGGCGCGAGCTCGAAGCCGCCCGTGCCGACGTGCTCGTCGCCGACGGGCTCGTGGGCATCGCGACTGCCGACGAGCGCCCCGCGGCGGAGTCGGATCTCGCGCGGTCGGTCCAGGCCGTCCGCGACCTCGAGGAGCGGCTCGAGGCGCTGCTCCTGCCCGACGATCCCAACGCGGGCAGGTCGGTCATCGTGGAGATCCGCGGGGCCGAGGGCGGCGAGGAGGCGAACCTCTTCGCGCGCGACCTCTACGAGATGTACCAGCGCTACGCGGCGCTGCGGGGCTACAAGCTCGAGGTGCTCGAGGAACGAGCCAGCGAGCGCAACGGGCTCGACGAGGTCGTCTTCAAGGTCGTCGGCGACGACGCCTGGGTCCGTTTCGAGCACGAGGCGGGGACCCATCGCGTCCAGCGCGTCCCGGTCACCGAGTCGAAGGGGAGGATCCACACGTCCGCAGCGACCGTGACGGTGCTCCCAGAGGCCGAGGAGGTGGACGTCCAGATCGACCCGGCGGACCTCAAGGTCGACGTCTACCGCTCGAGCGGCCCCGGCGGCCAGAGCGTCAACACGACCGACTCGGCGGTGCGCGTGACCCACGTGCCGACGGGGATCGTGGTCTCGATGCAGGACGAGAAGAGCCAGCTGCAGAACCGCGCCAAGGCGATGGTCGTGCTGCGCAGCCGGCTCCTCCAGCGCGCCCAAGAGGAGCAGGCCGCAAAGCAGGGCGACCTGCGGCGCGCGGTGGGCACGGGGGGCAGGGGCGAGAAGATCCGGACCTACCACTTCAAGGAGAACCGGGTCACCGACCACCGCATCTCCAAGACGCTGTACAACCTCGACGGCGTGCTCGCAGGCCAGCTCGACGAGTTCGTCGACGCCCTGATCGCCGACAAGCGCGCCCGCCAGCTCGCCGAGCCCCGTGGCGGCTGAGGGGCTCGACGCAGAGCTCGCCGAGCGGTTCGGCTCACGCCGCGAGGCCGCATGGGTCCTGGCCGAGCTCGCTGGCCTGGACCCCGATGAGCGCAGGCGACGCGCGCTCGAGCTCGCCGATCGCCGGCGTGACGGCGAGCCGCTCCAGTACCTGCTTGGTCACTGGCCGTTCCGGTCGCTCGACCTCGTCGTCGACGCGCGCGCCCTCATCCCGCGACCCGAGACCGAGCAGCTCGTCGGGCTCGCCCTGGACGAGCTGGCCAGGCGCGAG
This sequence comes from Acidimicrobiales bacterium, assembly GCA_036560685.1. Classification (GTDB taxonomy): domain Bacteria; phylum Actinomycetota; class Acidimicrobiia; order Acidimicrobiales; family RAAP-2; genus Palsa-459. The sequence continues at coordinate 6,474 of DATBQT010000041.1, read as the reverse complement.
GGACCCCAGGTCGTCTGCGATCTCGGCTGCGGCACCGGGGCGATCGCGTTGAGCCTCGCCTTGGAGTCGACGCAGGGTCGCGTCGAGGTGCACGCGAGCGACGTCTCCGTCGACGCCCTCGAGCTTGCTCGCCTCAACGCGGGGCGGCTGGGGGCATCGGTCCAGCTGCATCACGGCGCGTGGTTCGCGGCGCTTCCCCACGAGCTGCGCGGACGACTCGACGTCGTCTGCGCGAACCCGCCGTACGTGTCGTCTGCCGAGCGCGCGACGCTGGCGCGCGAGCTCGACTTCGAGCCCGAGGTCGCGCTCGTCGCCGAAGCCGGGACGCTCGGGACGCCGGGCTTCGGCGCGGTCGAGGCGGTGCTCACCGGCGCAGCGGAGTGGCTCGCGCCTGATGGCGTCGTGCTCGTCGAGCACGGCTCGACGCACCGAGAGGCAGTGCTCGACTGCGCGCGGCGCGCTGGGCTCGTTGCCGCGGTGGATCACGACGATCTCGCTGGTCTCCCGAGGGTCCTCACTGCACGGCGTGCACGATGACCGTGCGAACGCTCTTGCCTGCAGACCTGGACATCGCGGTCGAACTGCTCGCGACGGGCGCCATCGTGGCCATCCCAACCGACACCGTCTACGGGCTCGCGGCGAGGCTTGACGACCCCATGGCGGTGGCGTCGCTCTTCGAGGTGAAGCGACGCCCCGCGCATGTCCCCGTGGCGATCCTCGTGTGCGATGACGAGGCCGCACAGGGGCTCGCTGCACTGTGGCCCCGGACAGCGGAGCGACTCGCCAAGCGGTTCTGGCCCGGGCCACTCACGGTCGTGGTCGCAGCGGAGCCCGCGCTGACCGAGCGCGTGCGGTCCGACCGTGGCGTCGGCGTCCGGGTCCCAGCGGACGAGCTCTGCCTCGAGCTCCTGCGGCGCGCCGGCCCCTTGGCGGTCACCTCGGCGAACCTCCATGGCGACAGCCCCGCGCACGCGGCCCAGGACGTCGTCGGCGCATTTGCCGGCAGCGCGGTCGCGGCGGTGCTCGACGCCGGGCGGCGCGATGGCACGGTGTCCACCGTCGTCGACCTGAGCAGCGGCGGGGTGACGGTGGTCCGCGTCGGTGCGATTTCCTCCGACGAGGTGCACGCAGCGATCAGCTGATGCGCACCGAGGAACCGCTCACGCTGGCCGACGCGCCTAGCGGGTCCAGCTCGATGAAGCCGGCGATCTCGTCGCGGTGCTCGGTCGACGCGAGCCGTCGTGACCCGCTCGGCGTGAGGATCGACACGATCGCTCGCTGCGCGATGCCGTCGCGGTCGTGCACGACGGTGTACGACTCGACCTCTCCTCGACCCTCGTAGTCGTCGGCGACCGCTCGGAGCGGCGCAACGTCGACGTCGGCCTGGACGTCGTGCAGCCGGAAGCCCTCTTGTGGCGGCGTGGTCGAGTAGGTGCCCCACGCGTGCGTCGAGCAGTACCACCCGAGGCCTGTCACGAGGCCTCTCGTTCCTGGTGAGGAGCGAAGCGCGGCGGCCATGGTCGCCAGCGAGTGCGTCACGTAGTTGTTGCCGGGCCCCCCGAAGAAGGTCATGCCGCCCGTCACGCTCGGCGCGCGGGGATCGGTGCGCACGTCGATCCCAAGCGCGTCGCCCGCCATCTGGACGACCGCGGGAAAGCAGCTGTAGAGATCGAGCGACGCGAGCTCGTCGGCCCCCGTGACACCCTCGCCGAACAGGCGCTGCGCGCACGCGCGCATCGCGAGCGACTGGGAGAGCTCGGCTCGCTGCGAGACCAGCCACTGCTCTCGGGCGACCGCGCCTTCGAGCGGGAACACGAGCCGATCGTCGGGGACGCCTGCGCTCCTCGCGGCCTCGAGGGAGCACACGAGCAGCGCCGCGCCCATGTCGACGACCACGTTCGAGGTGAGGAGCTTCGTGTAGGGGAGGGACACCATCCGGTTCTGCGGCGACGGCGTCGTGATCGACTCAGCCGACCTCCGGTCGCGGATCCACGCGAGCTCGTTGGTCGCCGCCACCTCGCTCATCCGAGATGCCAGACGTCCGAGGGAGCGTTCGTGCTCGGTGCGCGACAGCCCTCGAGCGCGTCGAAGCGCGTGCTCGAAGAGCGCGTAGGTGTGCACGGGAATCGCCATGCCGAGCGTGCGCTCGTGATCGGACATGGCGTCGGGGACCTCGCCGTAGACCGGTGCGGGTGCAACGTCCTGCGGTTGCGTCGCCCACTCGGCGCGCTCGCCGCGGCGCCGTGCGAGGTCGCGGCTCCGCATCGCCTCGGCGCCCACGATCGCGGCGACGTCCAGCTCACCGGCAGCGATCCGTCGCGCGGCGTCGAAGAGCATGGTCTGGGGCGTGGTGCCGCCCGCATAGGCGACGCGAGTCGAAGCCGGGCGAATGCCGAGGATCGTCGACACGGCGAGCGCAGGGTCGTTGACGTGCCAGACGAACGACGGGACGGCGCTCATCTCGTCGATGCGATCGAGGAGCGCGGACCGCTGCCCCGGCATCCCGCTCGCGTCCTCACCCGCGAGGCGGAGTGCGTCGGCCATCAGCGAGAGCGGCTCTGCGCTCGTCGACGCGTCGTCAAGCACGGGTCGGTTGACGACCTGTCCGATGCCCACGATCACCGGCGTGTGAGGATCGATTGGCACGGCGAAAGTATGACCGGGCAACCGGGCATGCAAGACGCGTGAGGGTAGGGTGCCTGTGATGCGCATCGCAGTCGGTTCGGACCACGCGGGCGTCGCGCTGAAGCACGAGGTCGCCGAGCACCTGCGCGACCGGGGCTTCGACGTCATCGACCTGGGAGCGGACGGAACCGAGGGCGCGGTCGACTACCCGGACTACGGCGCGGCCATCGGCAGGGAGGTCGCACACGGGGACGCGGACCTCGGCGTCGCGGTGTGCGGAACCGGCGTCGGCATCAGCATCGCCGCGAACAAGATCGCGGGGATACGCGCCGCGCACGTCCAGGACGCGACGACCGCGCGTCTCGCGCGCGAGCACAACCACGCCAACGTGCTGTGCCTCGGCGCACGCACCGTGGGCTCGGCCGTCGCCCTCGCCTCCGTCGACGCATGGCTCGACGCCGTCCCGGCGCTCGGACGACACGTCGAGCGGCTCGCGAAGCTGGCCGCGCTCGACGACCTCAACACGATCCCGCTGGAACCGTAGGAGCCACCATGGGCGACGCCACCGATCCATCCAGACTCGCGGCACTCAGCGACGACCCGGAGGTCGCCGCGCTCGTCGGGGAGGAGTTCGACCGCCAGACCCGCACGCTGCAGCTCATCGCGAGCGAGAACTTCACGTCGCCGGCGGTCCTCGAGGCCACGGGGTCCGTGCTCACGAACAAGTACTCCGAGGGCTACCCGCACCGCCGCTACTACGGCGGCAACCGCGTGATCGACGAGATCGAGGACCTGGCCCGCGAGCGCCTCGTGCAGCTCTTCGGCGCCGACCACGCGAACGTCCAGCCCCACGCGGGAGCGAACGCGAACCTCGCGGTGTACCAGGCGCTCTTGAACCCCGGCGACACGGTGCTCGCGATGCGACTCGACCACGGGGGACACCTCACGCACGGCTCACCTGCCTCGATCACGTCGAAGATCTGGCGGTTCGTCTCCTACGGTGTGTCCGCGCGACTCGATGGCGACGAGGGTGCCAGCGAGCGAATCGACTTCGACGAGGTCCGGGACCGCGCCAAGTCTGAGCGCCCACGGCTGATCGTCGCGGGTGCGACCGCGTACCCCCGCGTCATCGAGGCCGACGCGTTCCGGGAGATCGCCGACGAGGTGGGCGCGCTGCTGATGTTCGACATGGCGCACATCGCTGGCCTCGTCGCGGGCGGGGCGCACCCGAGCCCGGTCGCCGCGTGCGACGTGGTCTCGTTCACGACGCACAAGACGCTGCGCGGGCCTCGGGGCGGTGCGATCGTCTGTCGCGCGGAGCACGCGAAGGCCATCGACTCGGCGGTGTTCCCCGGCCTCCAGGGTGGGCCGTTGGAGCACGTGATCGCGGCGAAGGCCGTTGCGTTCAAGGAGGCGTCGACGCCGCAGTTCGCCGACTACGCGCACAAGGTCGTGTCGAACGCGCGTGCGCTCGGTGCCGCGCTCGCCCACGAGGGGTTCCGACCCGTGACCGGTGGCACGGACAACCACCTGCTGCTGGTGGACCTCCGTGACTTCGATCCCGAGCTCACCGGCAAGGAGGCACAAGAGGTCCTCGACCTCGCGGGCATCACGCTCAATCGCAACCAGATCCCCGACGACCCGAGGAGCCCGTTCGTGACGTCCGGGCTCCGGCTCGGCGCCGCCGCGGAGACGACCGCGGGAATGGGGGAGGACGAGATGCGCCTGATCGCCTCGCTCATGGCGCGGTCGCTTCGACAGCGCGGCGACGACAAGGCACAGGACGCGGTGCGCACCGAGGTTCGTGCGCTGTGCGACGAGTTTGCGCCGTACGCCGCTCGGACAGGGGTGCCCCCGACCTGATGGAGTCGCTCGACTGGTACGTCGTCGTCGGAGCAGTCGCGGGGATCGTGACCTTCCTGCTCACGCGCCCCGCGATGACGATCTCCAAGAAGATCGGCTACGTGAGCGTGCCGGGCGACCGCTCGGTGCACCTGCGAGTCACGCCGTACGGCGGTGGCGTTGCGATGTTCGCCGGGCTCTGCGTGGCGATGGCCGTCGGCGCGTTCATCCCTGAGCTGCGCGGGCTGTTCTTGTCCACCAACGAGCCGGTCGGCGTGATCCTCGCCTGCGCCGTGATCGTCATCGTCGGCGTCGTCGACGACTTCCGGAACATGTCGGCGCCTGCCAAGGTCGCCGGCGAGGTGCTTGCCGCCAGCGTCCTGTACTTCGCAGGCGTCACGATGTACACGCTCAAGCTGCCATTCGCCGGCGAGATCGTGCTCGGTCCGAGCGTGCTCCCGCTCATCACCGCGCTGTGGGTCATCGCGCTGACCAACGCGATCAATCTCATCGATGGCCTCGACGGCCTCGCCGCGGGCATTGTCGCGATCGCGTCGGGGACGCTGTGCATCTACGGGCTGCGGCTGGAGCAGCTGGGCCTTCTCCCCACGACCGACATCGGACCGCTCATCGCCGCGGCGACCTGTGGGATCTGCCTTGGGTTCCTGCCCTCCAACTTCCATCCGGCACGGCTCTTCATGGGCGACGCAGGCGCGCTGCTGCTCGGCGTGCTGATGAGTGCGTCGACGATGGTGATCGGCGGCCAGACGCCGCCGGCGAGCGGGCTCACCTACTTCTTCTTCGCACCGCTGCTGATCCCGTTCTTCATCCTGGGCGTCCCGCTCGTCGACATGGCATTCGCGATCGTGCGACGCACCGCCTCTGGCCAGGGCTTCCACAACGCCGACAAGGACCACGTGCACCACCGCCTGCTACGCCTCGGGCACGGCCACCGTCGCACCGTCGCGATCCTGTGGCTCTGGACAGCCCTGCTGTCGGGCATGGTGCTGTTCCCCCTCTTCGCCCCTCCCCGGGTCAACGTCTTCATTCCGTTCGGCGTCGCGGCGATGGGCATCGGGCTCTACACGTGGTTCCACCCCGGCCTGCGCCGAGCAGACCCCGAGGACGTGCCTGCGACGCCGGTCGCCTCGACCTCCATTGGCGATTCGCGCGGCGAGGTGCAATAGTTTTCGCCGTGTCTTACGGCCTCTTCGCCGCCTCGTGACTCCGAGGCAGCCCTGTGAACCCCGCCGTCAGCACCCCTCTTGACCTCACCCGATCCCGAGCAGCCCGACACGCTCAGAGAACTGCCCGGACTCGGCGCATTCGCCGGTCTGGGCCTCACGATCGCGATCACCCTCGGGATCTTCGTGGTGCTCGGCATCTGGGCCGATTCGGCGCTCCACAGCGCGCCGTGGTGCCTCGTCGCGGGCATCGTCGTGGGCTGCATCGCAGCGACCGCGAGCACGGTCGCGCTGGTGCGGCGCTACCTGTGAGCTGCGCGTGAACGTGCTCGGCGCCCTTGAGCCCGGCGTGCTGCGCACACTGCTGCGACGAGTCACGTGGTCGGCGTGTCTGCTCGGCGCTGCCGGCGTGACGGTCGCGCTCCTGCTCAGCCAGCCGTGGGTGGCGGTCGGCCTCGCCTTGGGCGTCGCCGGTGGTTTCGTCAATCTGCGGTTCGTCGACCGACAGGCGTCCAGCGCGGACGTGGCCGACGGTCGGACCGACAAGGCCGTTCGAAGGATGATCGGGTCGCGCACGTTGCTTCGCCTCGTCGTCATCACCGCGATCGTGCTCGCGCTCGTCGTGATTTACGCACCGCTCGGAATCGGTATCGTTGTCGGGCTGGTGTTGTTTCAGCTGGCATTCGTGTTCAACGTGATCAGGGCGATGCTCGCCCAGGGAGGCGTGGCGTGAGAGGCCTGATGGCGGTGAAGCCAACGATCTCGATTGGCGATCAGCCGACCTTCCAGCTCTTCGGCCTCACGTTCGACACCTACGTGATCA
>DATBQT010000040.1:0-6656 GCA_036560685.1 Acidimicrobiales bacterium | reverse complement strand
CCGACGGGGTGCTGGACGAGGTAGTTGAACGTCTGGGCGACCACCGGGGCAGCGGCGTTGGCGCCGTAGCCGCCCTGGGCGATCACGCAGAGCACCACGTAGCGCACGGACGGCACGGGACCGAAGCCCACGAACCAGCTGTTGGGCTCTTGGCCCGGCGAGTTCGACGCGGTCCCGGTCTTGCCCGCGATCGGGAACGAGTTCAGGTTGAAGTTGGCGTAGGAGTGGAACGTCCGATAGGCGGTGCCGCGCGGGTCGTTCACCACGCCCAGGAGGCCCTGGAGGATGGGGCCGCGCACTGACGGCGCCAGCGGCACGTGGGCCGCGACCTTCGGGCCGTAGACCTGGACCACCTTGCCGGTGGGCGACACGACCGCGGCGGCGAGCTCGGGCTGGAAGCGCGTCCCGCCGTTCGCGAACGTCGCGTAGGCGTTGGCGAGCCCGAGCGGCGTGATCGCCGTCGAGCCCTGGCCGAACGCCATCTCGACGTTGTCGCCCGTGTACCAGTTGTAGTTCGGGAACGCCAGGGGCGCCTCTTTATAGAGCGCTCGGCGGACGGCCGGGCTGTCGACGCGGCCGGCCGCCTCGCCGAACAGGTCGATGCCTGTCGGCGAGTCGAGCCCGTAGGCCGCGCCGACGTCCTGGACGGGCGACGAGCCGTAGGGGTAGTGCGCGTTGTTGGTGTACGCGGCCCAGAACAGGTAGCCGAGGTTGTAGAAGTAGTAGTCCGACGACTCGGTGAGCGCGAGCGGCATGTTGACCTGGCCCAGGCCCGTGGTCTCGTCGTCGTGGAAGACGCAGCCGTGGCCGCCCTGGAGGCAGCCCGGCACGATGAAGCGCCCCGTGTCGTCGACGTACTGGTTGGGCGAGATCGCGTGGTCCTTGAGCGCCGCCGTGGCGGTGATGAGCTTGAACGTCGACCCCGGCGTGTAGAGGCCGTCGGTCACGTTGTTGTTCATCGCGCCCGAGGCGAGCAGCGCACGGTAGTTGGGCTTGGAGATCCCGCCCACCCACTCGCTGAGCGAGTACGACGGGAAGCTCGCCATCGCCAGCACGTGCCCGTTGCGCGGGTCGAGCACGACCGCGGCGCCGTTTGGCGCCGGCGGGTAGCGACCCGATCGGCGGTCGATGGTGTTGCGGACACGGTAGATGTCGTTCGCGAGCGCCTGGGTGAGGTACCCCTGCAGCGGTGCGTCGATGTTCAAGACGAGCGAGTCACCTACGGTCGCCGGCACGTTGCTCACCGTGCGGATCGGGTTGCCGGACGGGTCCACCTCGAGCTGCTGGACGCCGTCGGCGCCGCGCAGGTACTGGTCGTAGTACTCCTCGACGCCGGTCTTGCCGACGACCGAGGTGGGCGTGTAGTTCTTCGAGCCCAGCTGGGTCAGCTCCGCGGCACTGATCGGGCCGACGTAGCCGAGGACGTGCGGCGCGAGCGCGCCGCCCTGCGGGTAGGTGCGCTCGGTCTGGGTCTGCACCGAGACCCCCGGGAACATCGACTCGTGCTCTTCGAGGTAGACGATCACCGACGTCGGGGTGTCGGTGAGGATCGGGACGGGCTGGTACACGGTGTACTGCTTGCTCCCGAGGTCGCGCTCGACGGTCAGCGGCGTGACGCCCGCGAGTGCGGCGACGCGGCCGATGAGCCCCGGCTCGGTGTGCGCCGCCTGCTGGGAGAGCACGAGCTCTTGGTGCACGGTGTTCGAGACGAGCACGATCCCTGAGCGGTCCAGGATCTGGCCCCTCGGTGCGGGAAGCTGGACGGTCCGCAAGGTGTTGGCCTGCACGGACGCGGCGTAGGCAGCGTGGTCCGCGAGCTGGAGCACCCCGAGCCGCACGCCCATCAAGATGAAGAGCACGGCGAAGAAGCCGCCGATGACCCACAGTCGAACGTCGGGCCGCGAGCCGACGTCCTCTGGGGCGGCGAGCGGGTTGGGCAGGTTGGGTCCCTTGCGCTCGGTGATGCGCTCGGGGCGAGGTCGGCGCAGCCACGCCCACCGCGCCGAGGTCTTTCGCGGCAGCCCGCGACCGCGGCCGCGCCAGCCCCGGTTCACATCGCACCTCGCACGGGCTCGAGCGCGCCGCCGCGCGCGCCGTCGTCTGCGAGGCGCGGCCCGAGAACGCGCATCACCGGGCGCACCAGCAGCGCGCACGCGACCGAGTCGAGGACGCAGACATAGGGAAGTGACGACGACAGGTAGTGGTGGTGCCCCAGTGCCACCCCACCGACCGCGTAGAGGATCGGCGCGACGAAGCCCGCGGCTGCCGCGAGACCAGGGGCGACCCACCAGGCCGCGCCGCCGAGGTCGCCCACGCCCTCCTCACCGAGTCGCCCGAGCGCGTAGCCGAGCAGGACCCCGACGAACGCGGTGAGCCCGAAGGGCGTCGGCAGGAACAGGTCCGCGATCGCGCCGCCCACGAAGCCCGCCGCCATCCCGGCGACCGGGCCCGCGCTGAGGCCCGCCGCCACCGGGAGCACCCAGACGAGCTCGGCGTGCACCCCGTCGATCGAGAGCTGGTCGGCGATCGTCAGCTGGAAGACGACCACGACCAAGGAGGCCACGACCAGCCAGCACCACCTCGCGGGGCTCACGAGCCCGGCTCCCAGAGCACGACGTCGACGTAGGACAGCTGCTGGAGCCCCGCGAGCGGCTCGACCGAGATGGACAGCTGCGTGGCGCCCTGGTGGCTCGCGGACTCGGCCACCTTGCCGACCGGGATGCCCGGCGGGTACAGCCCGCCCTGCAACCCGCTCGTGAAGAAGGTCTCCCCCACGTGCACCGGCGTGCCGGGCGCGACGAAGTCCGTGGCGAGGTTGCGCGACGGGCCCTGGCCGTGCACGACCGCGTTGTAGCCCGGTGCGCCGAACGTGACGCCGATCGAGCGGGTCGCGTCGGTGATGAGCGTGACCGTCGAGCCACCAGAGCTCGCTGAGGTCACGATGCCGACGAGCCCGCCGCCCGCGACGACGGGCATGCCGACGAGCACGCCTGCCGACGACCCCTTGTCGATCTCGATCGTCGCGGCGAAGTTGGAGAGGTTCTGCGCGGTCGTCTGCGCGGTCACGGTCGGCAGCGACGACAGGAACGGGAGCCGCTGCAGCGCGAGCAGGTCACGCAGCTGTCGCGTCTGGAACTCCGACTCGGCCTGCACGAGGCGGAGCCTGCCGAGCTCAGCGCTGAGCACGTGGTTCTGCGCGACGACGTCGCTGTAGTTGAAGGTGCCGGCGAACGCCTCGCCGACCGGCTTGGTCACGCCGCGGACCACCGAGACGAACGGCGACACGATCGCGCGAGCGGCGCTCGACGCCGTGTCGCGCAGCGGCCCGCCGATCGCGAGCAGCGTCAGCGCGGCCAGCAGGAAGATCGAGAGCGACACGAGCCGGCGGCGGCCCCTGGGTTGCGCCACAGGCGAGGCAGCCTCAGCGCGACGAGGAGGTGATGAGCACCCGCTTGAGGACGTCGAACTCCTCGAGGCACTGGCCACTCCCGATCGCGACGCAACTGAGGGGGTCCCGGGCGACCACGACGGGCATTGCGGTCTCTGACTCGAGACGGGCCCCCAGGCCGTGGAGCAGGGCGCCACCGCCTGCCAGCACGATCCCCTGGTCCATGATGTCCGCCGCGAGCTCGGGCGGGGTGCGATCGAGGGTCACCTTGATCGCGTCGACGATGGCCTGAACGGGCTCTTCGATCGCCTCTCGGATCTGCTCGGTCGAGATGAGGATCGTCTTGGGCAGACCCGTGACGAGGTCGCGTCCGCGAATCTCGGCGCGCAGCTCCTCTTCCAGCGGGTACGCGGAGCCGAGCGCGATCTTGATCTCCTCAGCGGTGCGCTCGCCGAGCGCGAGGCTGAACTCCTTCTTCACGTACGAGACGATCGCCTCGTCGAGCTCGTCGCCGCCGATGCGGATCGACTGGCTCGTCACGATGCCGCCCAGCGAGATGACGGCGACCTCGGTCGTGCCACCGCCGATGTCGACGATCATGTTGCCGGTCGGCTCGTGGACCGGCAGCCCCGCGCCGATCGCGGCGGCCATCGGCTCCTCGACGATCCAGGCCTTCCGGGCCCCGGCGTACTCGGCGGCCTCCATGACGGCGCGCTGCTCGACGCCGGTGATGCCCGACGGGACGCAGATGACCATCCGGGGCTTGGCGAACCGGCGCTGGTGGACGCGGTGGATGAAGTAGCGGAGCATCTTCTCGCAGACCTCGAAGTCGGCGATCACGCCGTCTTTGAGGGGACGGATCGCCTGGATGTTCGACGGTGTCCGCCCGATCATCCGCTTGGCCTCGGCGCCGACCGCGAGCGGTCGTCCGTCCTTCACGTCGACCGCCACGACGGACGGCTCGTTCAGGATGATGCCGCGACCGCGCACGTAGACCAGCGTGTTGGCCGTGCCGAGGTCGACCGCCATGTCGCGGCCGAGAAGAGAGAACCGATTGTCTGCCATGTATGCGTCCTTTTGGAGCACCGCGAGCGGCGCATCCGCACCGACAAGCGTACGGGACGAGTTGCTGACTGACAAGGCCGCCCCTGATCGCGTGCAATCACGCGGGCATTGGTGCCTGCGCGTCAGTGCTGCATCGATTCCAAGATTCTCTTACCTGCGCGCGCAAGCACACAGGTGTGCGAACGTGCGCGCGTCCTCGCGAGCGTTGCGCGCATTCGCGACGTCACCGCGTGATGTCGCGATCCTCCATCTCGAAGAGGTGGTCCAAGACATGCCATGCGATTCGCCGCACGCCGTAGCGAAGAGGCCACTTGCCGTCGCGGTCAGGTTCGACGGTGCCGGCCACGAGGCCGAGCAGTCGCGCACGCAACGCGGCGACGGAGGCCTCGTCGTCGGCGGCCGACACGCGAAGCCCTAGAGCCCTCGCGTAGGCGACCTCGGCGTCGGCGACGTGCGCGGCCATCTTCTGCACCGATCGCCCGCCGCCACGAGGACCCTGGCGCAGCTTCCCGGTCGTGGCCGCCGCATCGTCGAAGCTCGCCCACGACGCCTCGAGGATGGCGCCCATGCGGTCGCGGTCCGCACGTCGCATGGCCCGCCGGTCGCGCGCCGCGATCTGCGACGGCGCCCCGAAGTCGGTGGTGGCGTCACCTGGCACCGTCTCGACCACGGCGAGTCGCCCCGCCGGTGCGCCAAGGGAGTGCGAGGCGAGCACCGCGGCGTACCGCTCGCGGTAGTCGTCGAGGACCGCGAGCGCGTCGCTCGCGCTCTTCGCGGACCTCGACCACCCCGGCCAGTCGAGCGCGGACGCAAAGGTGCGCGTGCGACCTTCCTCGATGAGCACGGCGATCGACGACGCCATCGTGGTCGTCAGTCGAGGTTCGGGAAGAACACCGAGATCTCGCGCGCCGCGGACGACGCCGAGTCCGAGCCGTGGATGAGGTTCTCGGTCAGCTCGGTCGCGAGGTCGCCGCGGATCGTCCCAATCGCGGCGTCGGCGGGGTTGGTCGCGCCCATCATCGAGCGCACCATCGCCCAGGTGTCCTTCGGGCCTTCGACCACGCAGACGAAGGCCGCGGACCGGGTGATGAAGGCCACGAGCTCGCCGTAGAAGGGCTTTTCGGCGTGCTCGGCGTAGTGCAGGCCGGCGGTCGCCTCGTCGATCACCCGCAGCTCTGCGGCGACCAGGCGAAGCCCCTTGCGCTCGAGGCGGCCGACGATCTCGCCGATCAGCCCTCGCTCGACGCCGTCGGGCTTCACGATGACCAAGGTGCGCTCCACGGCGCGAGACGGTAGCACCGCTCCTCAGCCGCGATGCGGGGGGTACCCGAGCAGGTGGCCCCGCGCGGCGCCGACGACGTAGAACGAGCCCGTGATCACGACGAGGTCGTCCTCGCTCGCGTCGCCGATCGCCGCGTCCGTCGCGTCCTCGACTCGCGGGTGCACCCGTGTCGCGAGCCCGGCGGCGTGCGCCGCGCTCGCGATCACCTCGGCGCCGAGTGCGCGCGGCGAGTCCGGCGCGCAGCAGTAGACCGTCACGTCGCCGAGTGTCGCGATCGACGAGAGCATCGCTTCGGGGTCCCTGTTGGAGAGCACGCCGATCACGACGCGTGTCGCGCCGTCGACGTTGAACGCCTCGCGAAGCGCGTCGACGAGCGTCGACGTCCCGGCGGGGTTGTGCGCTCCGTCGACGACGACCGCCGGCCGCGTCCGCAGCACCTCGAGGCGACCGGGGACGCGCACGTCGGCGAACGCGGCGGTGACGATGCCGTCGCCGAGTCTCGCGCCTTCGAACGCCTCGGCCGCCGCCAGCGCGCACATCGCGTTGTCGCCCTGGTGCGATCCGTGCAGCGCGAGGTGCACGTCGTCGTGCGCGCCGAACGGCGTCGTGATCGACACGACGCGACCACCGACGGCGAGGTCGTTGCGCACGACGTCGACCTCGGCGCCACGACGCCAGACCTGCGCCGCGCCGCGATCGCGCGCGATCGCTCCTTGCAGCTCGATCGTCGACGCCGCGCGATCACCCAGCACCGCGATGGCGCCTGGCTTCACGATCCCCGCCTTGTCGCGTGCGATCGCCTCGATGGTGTCGCCGAGGACCTCGGTGTGGTCGAGCGAGACGTTGGTCACGACGGCGACGCGTGCATCGAGCACGTTCGTCGAGTCCCAGGTGCCGCCGAGCCCGACTTCCACCACGCCC
>DATBQT010000039.1:0-4130 GCA_036560685.1 Acidimicrobiales bacterium | reverse complement strand
CGGGACTCGAACCCGCGACAACACGATTATGAGCCGTGTGCTCTGACCAACTGAGCTACGCCGCCGAGCCCTCTGTCAGGATTGAACTGACGACCCCCTCCTTACCATGGAGGTGCTCTACCACTGAGCTAAGAGGGCGGGATCCTCGGATCGCCGGGTCGTCATCCTAGCCCTCGCTCCATCTTGCCCCCGGGCGCGGTCCCGCCTGGCTCACCTCGATCGGGGCGTTACCGGCGAGGTGCCGAACCGTGATCGACGCAGGTGAAGGTGCCGCCGGGGGCGCCTGGCCAGACGAATGACGTGCCAGGCGGGATCTGGCCACGGGCGCACTCGATCTTCGGCGAGAACCCCCGCGAGACGAAGACGTGCGCGGCGCTCGAGGACTGGATCTGCGTTGGCGCGATGAGCCCCCCGACGATCCGGTCGATCGACCCGCCACCACCTCCGCCGCTCCCGAACACGCCGGCGATCCCGAGGGCCGCAAGCACGACAAAGGTGACCGCAAGGGCGCCGAGGAACGCCACGACTGCGCGCACACGTCCGTGCATCAGATCCGCAGCCGCATCGTGCGAGCCTACGCCTACCCCCTGCGAGAGGCCATGGCGCGTCCAGGTCACTCGGCCGCGAGCACGTAGCGCTGGAACCAGAAGATCTCGTCGGTGAAGCCCAGCCGGAGGTAGAGGTCCCTCGGTCGGCCGGGGTCGTCGGCGTTGATCATGAGCGACCGGCACCCAGCCGAGCGACCTCTCTCGACCCACCGGGCGAGCATCGTCTGGGCGATGCCCCGGTGCCGGAACGCGACCCGCGTGCCGAGGTTGAAGACGAGCTGGTCGTTGCCGCGATAGAAGGCGAGGACCCCGACTGGCTCGTCCTCGATCGTCGCGAGCCATAGATCGGCCAGCGCCATCTCCGGGCGCCGCACGTCGAGCTCCTTGGTCAGCCTCTCTCGAGATGGCGGCTCCTCGGTGTCCCCGAAGCAGCGCAGCTTGACCTCGCACCACTCTTCGAGGTCCTGGATCCCTGCCTCGCGGATCGAGAGGCCCTCGATGTCGCGCCCCGCGCTCTGCTCGCCGACGAGCGCGAGGTGGGTGATCGCCTTGGTCCTTGTCGCCCCGGAGGACCGCAGCGCGTCGTCGAGCAGCGCGACGCGATCGCGGTCGTCGATCCACACCGTGAGGGGTCGCCCCCCGCTCGCGGCGCGCGCCTCTCCGAGCGCCGCGGCGACCGCTGCGGGGTCGGCGAGGGTGAGGAGCAGCCGCGGATCCATCGGGCCGTCGGAGGTGCTGAGGTACCCGTACCAGTGCTCGACCACGGTGATGTCGAGCGAGGGCTCCGAGGTCGTGAACCAGCCGCGGACGGCCTCGGCGACCGCGTCGTGGTCGGGGTGCGCAGCGGGCACGCCTTGAGCATCCGTGGGATCCGCGCTCACGGAGCCACCGCCGCAGCGATCGGTACCATCCCGAGGTGCGCACCCGACTCGTCGAGCCCGACGACGCCGTAGCGCTGGCGGAGATCTACAACGCCGAGGTCGCCGAGGCGTCGGTCACCTTCGACCTCGTGGCGCGCACGCTCGACGACCAGCTGCGCTGGATCGAGCAGCACCGCGGCCCGCACCCGGCCCTCGTCGCCGTCGACGACGATCCGGCACTCGGGGCGCCCGGCGCGCGCGGCGAGACCGTCGTCGGGTTCGCGAGCCTGAGCCCCTTCCGCGACCGGCCGGCGTACGCGACGACGGTGGAGGACTCGGTCTACGTGCACCGGAGCGCTCGCGGACGCGGCGTCGGGCGTCGACTCCTCGCCGACCTGCTCGATGCCGCCGTCGACGCGGGCTTCCACTCGGTGGTCGGACGCATCGTCGGGATCAACGAGACCTCCATCCGCCTGCACGAGGCGTGCGGGTTCCAGCTAGTCGGCGTCGAGCGCGAGGTCGGACGGAAGCACGGCAGGTGGCTCGACGTGGTGGAGATGCAGCGGATCCTGTAGCCAGCGCCGAAGCCGGCGCGGCGAGTCCGAGAGGTCGTCGTCGGCGCGGCCGTACGAGGTCCACGCACCCAGCGGCGCGCCGAGGAGCGCCCACAGCAAGAGCAGCACGCACCCGGTCTCGATCATCGGCGCGTTCACGATCCCGGTGAGCAGCGTGTGGCCGCCGGGCAGCCCGACGAACGGCGAGATCACCGACAGCGCGATGACCCAGGCGCGGAGCTTCCCCGTCGCGACGGGTGCGAGCAGCAGCAGCCCCCAGGTGAGGTACCACGGCTGGACGACGGGGCCGAGGACGACGAGCGCCAGCAGCGAGTAGCCGAGCGCCTTCAGCCACCCGATCCGATCGGCGTTGAAGAGCAGCCACACGATGAGCACCGCCGAGGCGCAGAGCCCCACCATGCGGGTCACCCCGATCATCGATGCGGTCGAGACGTGGCTCCCGAACATGTGGGCGAGTCCGGCGAGGCCCATCCCGATCCCGGTCGCCGGTGCGGCCCAACTCCGCACGATCCCCGGCGTGGCGAGGTTCGCGACCCAGTGCACCCCGAGCCCTGAGACGACAGTCAGTGCGGCCAGGACACCGAGCATGATGAGGCTTGCGATCGCCACGGGCCGCAGCCGCATTCGCACCGGCTGGTCAGGTCCCAGCCACTCCCAGCCGATGTAGACGATCGCGAGTGCGGCCGGCGCCTTGATGGACGCGGCAAGCGCGCACACGGTGATCCCCAGGACGGGGTGCTTCTTCGCCGCGAGCGCAAGGCCCGCGACGACGAGCGCGACCATGAGCCCGTCGTTGTGCGCGCCGCCGATGAGCGTGAGCACGACGATCGGGTTGAGGACGCCGAGGACGAACGCGTGACCGGGGTCGTAGCCCAGGGACTTGGCGAGGCTCGGCAGCGCGACCGCGAGGATCGCGACGGCGGCGACCTCCAAGAGCCGCAGGCCGACGACCGAGGCGAGCGCGTTGTGCCCGGACAGCTGCACGATCCAGCCGTCGATCATCAAGAACAGGGGCCCGTAGGGGGCGGGGATGTTCGCCCAGATCCCGTCGACCGGTCCAGGGAACGGGCCCGAGCCGATCTGGCCGGGGGCGAGCACGGTGGGGTTGATGCCGTGGGTGACCATCTCGCCCTGGGCGGCGTAGCTGAACACGTCGCGGCCGAAGATGGGGGCGATCACGAGCATCGGGACCGTCCACAGCATGAGGATCCACCCGAGCTTGACCACCGGGGCGTTCGGATGGTGCAGCGCGACGTCGGCGAGGCGGATCCACACCCGCATGAGCAGCACCAGCCCGCCGTAGACGAGGGTGATGCCGAAGAGGATCGTCGTCGAGTTGACGGGCGCGAACGGGGACGGTGCGTGAGCAGGGACGCCGAAGTACCACGTGCCAGGCAAGTCCAGCTTGAACGGGGAGTTGGGGAACGAGCTGCCGACGGCGATCGCCACGATGGCGAGCAGCCCGAGCATCGCGGGGCGCCACAGGAAGCCCCAGCCCCGGAACTCCCAGCCCTCGAACGGCGTCGCAGGCGGGCGCGGCTTGCGGTGCAGTACCGAGGTCGCACCGTTGAAGACGGGTCGGAACGCGCGCCCGGCGCGGTCGGTCAGTGACTGGCTGGGGACACTGCTCGTGGGGTCGTCTGTGGTCACGTTCGAGTCCGAGGTGGTCGCTGCCCCGTCGATGCGATCGTAACAAACGACCCTCGGAGTCGCGCCGCGAAGCAGCGCCGCGGACCGCGGATCGGCGGTGCGCGGCGCGCTTGGCGGCGTGGTGGGCCGGGAGGGATTTGAACCCCCGTAGGCTAAGCCGTCTGGTTTACAGCCAGATCCCTTTGGCCACTCGGGCACCGGCCCGGCGAGGATCCTAGTGCTGTGACTCCCGGACCCTCGGTGCGCACGAGGTCTACGATCCTCGCGTGCCGACCTTCGACATCGTCTCTGAGCTCGACCTCCAAGAGGTCCGCAACGCCGTCGACCAGGCGAACCGTGAGGCGACCACGCGGTTCGACTTCAAGAACACCGACTCGCACGTCGAGTTCTCGGACAAAGAGCTCGTGCTCACGTCGTCGACCGAGGACCGGCTGAAGGCGCTCTACCAGGTCCTCGAGGAGAAGCTCGTGCGCCGGGAGGTCTCGCTCAAGGCGATC
>DATBQT010000038.1:0-1957 GCA_036560685.1 Acidimicrobiales bacterium | reverse complement strand
GTAAGGCGCAGGACCTCGGTGCGCACCCACGCCTGAAGCACCTCGTCGCGAAGCACCGCAGCGTGGGCGTCGGTGTCGCCCGCGTAGCGCTCCTTGTAGAGCCGCACGGCCTCGGCGATCGCGCCCGATCCCCTTGGTGCGGAGTTCCCGCCGATCGAGACGCGCTCGTTCATGAGCGTCGTGATGGCCACGGCCCAGCCCTCGCCGACGTCGCCGAGGCGGTCCTCGTCGTTGATCCGCGCGTCGGTGAAGAAGCACTCGTTGAACTCGGCCTCACCGGTGATCTGGTGGATCGGCCGAACGTCGACGCCGGGGCCGGTCATGTCGACCAGGAACATCGTGAGCCCGGGGTGCTTGGGGACGTCCGGATCGGTCCGCGCGAGGAGCAGGCCGAACCGCGACAGGTGCGCGAGGGTCGTCCAGACCTTCTGGCCGTTCACGATCCACTCGTCGCCGTCGCGCACCGCCCGCATCGACAGGCCCGCGACGTCCGAGCCGGCGCCGGGTTCGCTGAAGAGCTGGCACCAGACCTCCTCGCCGGTGAACAGCGGCCGCAGGTAGCGCTCCTTTTGGCGCGGCGTCCCGTGCGCGACGATGGTCGGGGCGACCATGCCGTAGCCGATGACGTTGCGCATCATCGCCATCGGTGCGCCGGCAGCGATCAGCCGTCGCTGCGCACGGATCTGGTCAGCGGGGCTCCCGCCAAGCCCGCCGCACCCCACCGGGAAGTGCACGAAGGCGAGGCCGCGGTCGAACTGCTCGCGCAGGAAGGTGACCGTGTCCGTCGACTTGGGCGGCAACTCGCTGAGGAGCCCATCGACCAGCTCGTCGACGTCGAGCTGCGTGATCGTCTCATCGGTGACCGTCATGGGTCCTCCCTCACTCGATCGCCATCATAGGAACGGCGCGGGGAGGCCCCCGAGTGCCGACCAACCAAAGGCCTCAGCCGGCGTTGCGGCCAGCGGGGCTCTCGAGCGCGAGCGACACCTCGCCGTTCTGCTGCTCGTGCGCCTGGAGCGCCGCCACGATCCGGGCGGCGTCGGCCTCCGAGGTCGCGGACTCACGCCCCGACACGGACCCATAGGAGACGGCGCCGAGGTCGCGGAGCATCGCGTCGGCGGCCTTCTTCGCCTGCATCTCGTCGAGCTTGCTCTGCCCCTTTGCAGCAGCCTCCTTAGTCACGGCGGTGACGGCCGCAGCCTGCTCTTTTACCTTGTCGAGGAATCCCATCTCGCCTCCCGCTCAACGACCGGACCAGCCGGCACCCGGCGTGATCCTTGCACCGCGCGCGATGCGACGCGACCGCTCCGACGATGCTCAGCCCCGCACCGCGTCCAGGATCCGCTCGCGCGTCTCGGCTCGCGGCCAGCCGCCCAGGACCATCGTGGTCAGGCACGTCGATCGCCACGATCGCTCGATCTCCTCGACGATCTTGTCCGCAGGTCCGACGAGGGCGACATCCTCGACCATCTCGGTGGGCACGAGCGCCGCCGCGCCGTCGCGATCGCCACTGAGGTACGCGGCCTGGATCGCCTCGCACGCCTCTCCCCACCCCATCCGCACGAAGACGTCGTGGTGGAAGTTGGCGTCCCTCGCCCCCATGCCCCCGATGTACAGGGCGAGGACGGGCTTGAGGAACGAGGCCGCGACCTCGACGTCGTCGTGCTCGACCAGCCAGACCGTGCCAGCGGACTCGAACGCCGCCGCGTCGTGCCGTGCGCCGGGTCGTGCGAAGCCGGTGGCGAGGGCGTCGCGGTAGAACACGTCGGACTTTGGCGAGAACCACAGCGCGAGCCACCCGTCGGCGATCTCGGCGGCGAGCGCGACGTTCTTGGGACCTTCGGCGGCGAGGTAGATCGGCAGGTCGGCCCGCAACGGGTGCGTGATCGACTTCAACGGTTTTCCGAGCCCGACACCGTTGGGATGTGGGAGCTGGTAGCGCTCACCTTTGAATTCG
>DATBQT010000037.1:0-4099 GCA_036560685.1 Acidimicrobiales bacterium | reverse complement strand
GCGTGTCGTCGACGCCCCAGCCACCGGGCACGCACCTGTGGCGCACGGTGCCGGCTGCGGGGACCCAGGTGAAGAAGGGGACCACCGTCGTCCTCTACCTCAAGTAGAGGTGCCGTTGGGCGCGTGCGAGCTGTGCGAGGCGGCCAGGATGACGACCTGGTACTTCGAAGACGAGCTCTGCTGGATCGCCGACTGCGAGATCTGCGAGGTCCCGATGGTCGTCTGGCGCGACCACGGCGCTGCCCCGTCGACAGAGGTCCTCGAGCACCTCACCGCGAAGCTGCGCGAGGTGGCCGACGCGCGGTTCGGGCCAGAGGGCTACCGAATCGACGACCACATGCGCAACATCCCGGACCACTACCACGCCCACGCGCGCGACCACGCCTTCTGGGAGCGGTTCTACGGGCGCCGCTGACCCGAGCATCCCCGACCGTGGGCCGACGCAGCCGTAGCGTCTCGGCCTAGGACGGCCCCGCTGGGGCCCCTGCAGGGGGTGGAGCATGAGCAGTTCGATCAGTGCTGTGTCCAATGTCTTCGGGGTCGCGTCGCTGGTCTCGACGATCTCCGGGGTCATCTTCCTCGTCGTCGTGTTCAGTGCGTTCGCGCTGTTCTTCATCGTCGCGATCGGCAACCGGACCGATGCGGATCCCACCGGGAGCCGGCCCATGGCCGCCTTCCTCTTCTCGGGGGCGTTCTTGTTCCTGTGGGTCTCCTACATCGGGATCTATCTGATCGGCACCACGCTCATCAACCTGATCGGCACCCACAACATCACCTTCGCGGGCGGCTTCACGGTGCCCGGTCCGGGGCTGGTCAACGACACGATCCGGGGGCTCGTGCTCGGTGGGCTGCTCGCCGTGTTCGCAGGCTTCTTCTACATGCTGCACCTCCAGCGGGGGAACTCGCTCGCCAACGCCGAGGTCGACGTCAGCGGCCCCACGAGGCGGATCATGCGCAGCTACGTGGCCCTCGTCTCGTTCCTCACCATCGTCGTCGTCGTGCTCGCGCTCATCGGGTCGGCATGGCTCGTGTGCTCCCTGATCTCGCCGACGATCTTCTTCGGCGGCGCCAGCCGGACGACGATCCTGCGGTCGCTGCTCGACTCGCTCCTGCTCGTCTTCCTGGCCGCGGGCATCTTCGGGTACCACCAGCGCTTCGCGCCGGACTCGCTGCGGCTGCTGTCGATGGGCACCAGCGGCTCGCACCACGCGCACCCGCACGACGACGGCACCCAGGTCACCGCACCGACCGCGTAGGCCGCGCGAGGCGGCCGAACGGGCGCAAGCCCTTCAGTGCCTCTCTCGACGCTCAGTAGTGTTGGGCGCCGAGACGAGGAGGCAGGGATGGGTGCACTGGACGGTCGCGTGGCGATCATCACCGGCGCAGGCCGCGGCATCGGGCGCGAGCACGCGCTGCTGTTCGCAGCAGAGGGCGCCAAGGTGGTTGTCAACGACCTCGGCGGCGGGCTCCACGGCGAGGAGGAGACGACCTCTGCGGCCGAGCAGGTCGTCGAGGAGATCAAGGCGTTCGGCGGCGAGGCGATCGCGAACCACGACGACGTGGCGGACTGGGACGGGGGTGCGAGCCTCGTCAAGTCGGCGATCGACGCGTTCGGCGACCTGCACGTGCTGGTCAACAACGCCGGGATCCTGCGCGACCGCGTGCTGGTGAACCTGTCCGAGGAGGACTGGGACTCGGTCATGCGGGTCCACCTGAAGGGCCACTTCGTGCCGAGCCGCCACGCCGCTGCGTACTGGCGCGAGCGCGCGAAGGAGGGCCACGAGGTCAAGGCGAGCATCGTGAACACGTCGTCAACGTCCGGGCTGCTCGGCAACATCGGCCAGTCGAACTACGGCGCGGCCAAGGCCGGCATCGCGGCGTTCACGGTCATCATCGCCGACGAGCTGGGTCGCTACGGCGTCCGCGCGAACGCGATCGCCCCCGCAGCGCGCACCCGGATGACCGAGAACACGCCCGGGCTCGCAGACGCCGTCGCAGCACCCGAGGACGCGTCGCGCTTCGACGTGTGGGACCCAGCGAACGTCTCGCCGCTCGTCGCCTGGCTCGCGACGGAGAACTGCCCGTCGTCGGGCAAGGTGTTCTTCGTCCAGGGCGGTGTGATCCGGCTCTTCCAGAACTGGACGATGACCGAGACGCTTGAGAAGGGCGACCGGTTCACGATCGACGAGCTCGAAGCAGGGCTGCCCAAGCTCCTGCAGTGACACCCGCGGGTCCCGGGAGCCGCACCCGGCACGACGATCCAGACGAGCTGCTCGACTCGCGCACCGACCCCGCCGCGTCCGCCTTCGGAACGAGCGGCTCGGAGGCGTCGAGCGAGCTGAACTGGATGGCGCTGCTCCGCACGCGCGTGCAGCGCCGCGCGCTGGAGTCCGGCAACCACCGGTGGTGGGTCCTCGGCGCACTGCTGTCGGGCCTGTTCGCGCTCAACTTCACCTTTACCGTCTTCATCGTCGCGCTCCCGCGCGTCGCGCACGAGTTCGGCACGTCGATCACGGTGCTCACCTGGACGATGATCGGTCCGCTCCTCGCCTACGGGCTCGCCGCGCCCCTGTTCGGCAAGGTCGGCGACGTCTTCGGGCACCGCCGCCTCTACCTGATCGGCCTCGCCGGCGCGATGGTGTCGGCGATCATGACGGCGCTCGCACCGTCGGCCGGGCTGCTCATCTTCGCGCGCACGCTCGACGGCATCCAGGGCGCCGCGACCGGCACTGCCTCGATGGCGCTCATCATGCAGTCCTTCCCGAAGCACGAGCGCGTCAAGGCGATGGGCTGGTGGTCGCTTGTGGGCGCGGGCGGGCCGGTCCTGGGCGTCTCGCTCGGGGCGCCGGTCATCCAGTACTTCGGATGGCGGGCGCTGTTCTGGATCCAGCTCTTCTTCTTGGTCGCTGCCGCCTGCGTGGTCTCGATCGTGCTGCCCCGGCGAGACCAGCCGCGCGACGCGACCGAGCGCGCCCACGCGATGCGCGCCTTCAAGGCCACGGACTGGATCGGCTCGTGGTCGCTGTCGCTGTCGGTCACCGCGCTGATGCTCGGGCTGTCGCTCGGCGCGACGAGCGGGTGGACGACCCCGCTCGTGTTCGTGTGCTGGACCGCCACGGCGGTGGGGATCACGGTCTTCGTCGTGCGGACTCGCACCGCCGACAATCCGATCATCCCGGCGGCGTACTTCCACCGGCGCAACTTCGTCTTCCCGATGGTGCTTCGATGCTCGGGGAACTTCGCGTACTTCGGGGCGTTCTTCCTCGCCCCGCTCGTGATGGAGCTCGGCTACGGGTTCTCCTACACGAAGGTCGGGCTCGTCTCGATCGCGAGGCCGCTGGTGTTCGCCGTGAGCTCGCCTGCCGCTGGCTACGCCGCGATGAAGATCGGCGAGCGGACCACCGCCATCGTGGGATCCGCGGCGCTGTGCGCGTCGCTGCTGCTGTTCGCCGCGCTGCAGCCCGACACGACACTCGTCGTGCTCGTCGCGGCGCTCGCGCTCTCGGGGTTCGGGATGGGCGTCGCGATGCCCGCGACGTCGTCCACGATGGCGAACGAGGTTGCCGACTCGGACCTCGGAGTGATGTCGGCCGCACAGATCCTGGCGATACAGGTCGGCGAGGTGGCGGGCATCCAGGTGCTCGCCACCGTCCAGCAGGGGATCATGAACCGACGGGACCTGACCCACGCCTCGCCGCACGCCGAGCTCCTCGCGACCTTCCGGGTGCCGTTCCTCATCGGCGCGGCTCTGGCTGGCGTGGCGCTCGCCTCTGCGCTGCTGCTCCGAAGGCTGCCCAGGAGCACGGTCGCGCCGGTCACCGAAGACCTCTCGACGTCGTGACCGGGCCCTCGACCGGCCCACGATCCTGCGACTCCGGATGGACCGCCCCAGGTCCAGCTTGCGACAGTGCCGGTTCGCGACGGACGTGACGAGGCAGTCGCCTGCTTCCAACTGCTAGGAGGTCAGCGCCCGGATCCTCGCGGCGGCCTGCTGGGTGCTCGAGTCCACGACCCCCGTCTGGAAGCTCATGAGCTTGGCGACGTCGCCCTCGATGCGGACCTTGCCCTCCATGAACGCGCCCATCGCCGCGTGGGGGTT
>DATBQT010000036.1:0-4482 GCA_036560685.1 Acidimicrobiales bacterium | reverse complement strand
CTCGTCGGGGGCAGCACGGCGGCCCAGGTAGGCCGCGACCACGAGATCGCCTCCTGCGATCCGCACGGTCGAGCCGGCAGCGACGCCGAGCGAGGCGAGTCGGGCACGCTCGACCGACTGCATGCTGGCGAGCTCGGCGCTCGAGACTGGGCCGCTCGGTCGCAGCGTGTACTGCACGGGCGGCGCCACCGCGGCGGAGCCACACGCGCCCAGCGCGATCGAGGACAGCGACACCGCGCAGCCCGCGACGAGCGACCGACGCAACCAGCTCATGTGTTGACCCTACGACGGGTGCGTGCCGTGACGCCGCGGCGGCGGCCGCACGTGGCGTGCCTCAGCGGACAGTGACGAGCGTCCCGATCGGGGTGTACGGCCAGACGACGTGCGCGTGGTCGTAGGGCATCTCCACGCAGCCGAGGCTCTGGGGCCAGCCGTAGCTCCCGCGGATGAAGCCGTGCAGGGCCTCACCGCCGTGGAAGTAGCTCACCCACGGGATGCCGGCGTCGCTGTAGTGGCTGCCGTCCGGATTGGTCCCGCTCATCGTCGTCGTGGTGAAGCGCAGGTAGACCGGGTCGGTCTCGAGCGCGGTCGGCCGCGACGAGATGCCAGTGTTGACCTCCGTCTGGTACTTGAGGTGCATGTTCACGTACAGCGACAGCGTCTGGGGGATCGCGGTGTTCACGTCGACGTAGTCGTAGGGCGAGTGGTCGACCTGGCCCCTCGAGACCGCGTTGAGCAGCGCGTTGAAGATCTGCGTCGTCGCGACGCCGTCAGTCGCCAGCCCGTGGACGTCCTCGAACCGCATGATCGCGCCCTTGGTGATGACGCCGTCGACGCCGGGCTGCCACAGCGACGTGAGCCCGGTCGGCACGGTGCGCCAGCGCCAGGTGAACATGCCGCGCTGCACGGCGCCGGAGACCGGGTTGAACGGGCCGACCGGCACGAAGCGCAGTGGCAGGTAGCCGAGCTCGGCGAGCAGCTGCTGGAGGCGAAGCGTCGAACCGGGCGCGACCGAGAACGGACGCACGACCGATGCGTGCAAGATCGTGCCGCTCGCCGACTTCGTCGACGCCGGCACGGTCACGAGGTAGTGGCGTCCCGCCTTCCACGGCGCAACGGGCCGGAACGACAGCACGGTCGCAGAGAGATGCACCCACGTCCCCGGGACCGCGGGAGAGACCGTCGGCGTTGGCGTCGTGGGCGAAAGTGGGTTGTTGAAGACGACGCGAAGCTGTGCGTCCGGCGAGATCCACGCGCCGTTCGGCGTGATCGCCGCAACGCGGAGCGGTCCGTGGACGGCCGCGCCCGCGGTCGGGGTGGACGTCGGTGAGAGCACGGTCACGGCGGCCGCGACGGCGGCGAGGATCACGACGACCGCGACAACGAGCGCGGTGACGTGCCGGCGTCGGGGCGGCTTGGCAGCGTGGCGGGGAGCCATGGCGTGGATCTTAGGCGCCCGCGCCCTTACGGGGCGTGAGTCTTGGGGTCATCCGGGGTGCCCACGACAGCCAGCTCGGCGAGGAGCCGATCGAGGGCGTCGCCGTGGACTTTGGCCCCGTCCAGGGTCCGCAGGTAGAAGACGTCGACCGCCTCGTGGCCGAGGGAGACCGCCCTCGCCGCCGTCACGACGAGCCCGTTCTTCGTGATGACTTCGGCGAGGAGCCACAGCAGGCCCACGCGGTCAGGCGCTCGCACCTCGACGACCGTGGAGCGGTCCGATGCGTCAGGGTCCACGGCGGTCACCACGGACGATCGGGCGGTGCCGAGACGGCGATAGTCGCGCGCGTAGTCCCTCGCCCGCGACGCGATGGCGCCTGCCAGCGAGAGGTCGCCGTCCAGCGCCGCGGCGAGGGATGCCTCGAGGGCGGCCGGGGCGGGCACGCCCCTCGGACCCGGGACGATGTCGAACTCGTCGACGGCGGTGCTCGCAATCGTCCGGGCGTCCACGCTGCGCACGTCCAGCCCTGCGAGGCACAGCACGCCGGCTGCCGCGGCGAGGAGGCCCGGCTGGTCGGGTGCGGCGATGACGACGTGGTCGTCGACGACCGACACGACGGGACGACCGCTCGCAGCGGACGCCGCTGCCGCGTCGCGCTGCAGTTCGGTGGGGGCATGGCTGCTGAGTGCCCCACCGACGAGCTCGGTCCGTGTGAGGTCGACCAGGCGGGCCACCTGGGCTGCCTTCCACGAGCTCCAGGCGCTCGGTCCCGTCGCCCGCCCGTCTGCCACCGCGAGCGCCCCGAGCAGCTCGAGCAGCTCGACGGAGCCAACCTTCGACGCAACCACTGCCGCGGTCGCGGGATCGTTGAGGTCACGGCGAAGCGCGGTGTCGGGGAGCAAGAGGTGCAGCGAGACCATGCCCACGAGGAGCGAGACGTCGTCGTCGTCGAAGCCGAGTCTCGTGGCGAGCGGACCGACGAGCGAGACGCCAATCTCGGTGTGGTCGCCGCCTCGACCCTTGCCCAGGTCGTGCAGGAGCGCCCCAATGACCAGCAGGTCGGGCCGGATCACGGTGTCGGCGAGCGCCGCTGCCTCAGCCGCGGCCTCGAGGAGGTGCCGATCCGCCGTGAAGCGGTGATAGGCGTTGCGCTGGTGAAAGTGGCGGACGGGGCCCCACTCCGGGATCAGCCGCGCGAGGACGTCCGCGACATCGAGGGTCTCCAGGGCAACCACGCCCGCCTGCCCACATCGCAGCGTCTCGATGAGCGCGGCGGTCATGCCCGCGGTCCAGGTGACCGGTCCGTCGACGATGGCGAGCGCAGCGGCGATCACCCGAGACGACTCCGGGGCGATCGGGATCGAGGCACGGGCCGCCGTCGCAGCGAGCACCATCGCGAGCTCGGCATCCACGTGCGCCTTGCCGTCCAGCGCCGCCTCGCCATCGACCTCGACGACGCCGTCTGCGAGTTCGTGCGGCAGCGCCGGCCGGTGCGAGGAAGAGGGATCCCACCTCGGGCGACGGCGCCACGCGACGTCGATCGCCGTCGCGACCGTGCGCGCGGACGCGGACAGGCTCCTCAGCAGGTCGTCGGTGGCGACGCCGAGGGCAGCGGCGACCGCGTCGTGCTCTTGGAGGACGAAACGGTCGCTCGCACGACGTGTCGTGCGCTGCAGCACGACGCGCAGAATCCCGATCGTCGACTCCGCGGTCGCGACGGAGTCCAGGTCGACGTGGTCGGAGAGGCGATCTGCGAACCTGGAGATGGCATGCAGCGCGGCCGCGTCTCGCAGGCCGCCCCGTGCCTCTTTTAGGTCCGGCTCCAAGAGGAACGCTGCGTCGTCGAAGCGAGCGTGCCGCTCGGCCATGGACACCCCGAGCGCGTCGAGGTGCGACGACGCGAGCTCGTCGTGCCACGCCGTGCGGATGCGGTCCGACACGGTGCGAGCGAGGTCGGCGTCGCCCGCGACGAGGCGAGCGTCGAGGAGCCCGAGCGCGACGCGCAGGTCGGCTCGGGCGGCGCCCAGTGCCTCGCGGGGGGTCCGCACCGAGTGATCGAGTCCGACGCCTTCGTCCCAGATCGGGTACCAGAACCGCTCGGCGACCGACGGGAGCCCTCTTGTCCCGTCGTGGAGGAACACCAGGTCCACGTCGCTGTAGGGGGCGAGCGCGCCGCGCCCGTAGCCGCCGACCGCGATGAGTGCCCACGTGCCCTTCGCGCCCGAGGCAGCGTCCGAGGCGAGCGACGCGAGCCATCCGTCGGCCGCGTCGCAGTAGGCGCGCGCGAAATCGGCGGCGCCGATCGACGGATCAGCCACGAGGCGATCGCGGATCGCACGGAGCGACCCCTCGGGCACGTCGGCACCGTAGCATCGAGGATGAAGAGGGGGTCAGCGGTGAGCGGAACCAATCGAACGACAAGTCGCGCGCTCGTCGAGATCCTCGTCGCGGTGGTGCTCGTCGTCGCAGCAGCGACGATCTTCATCTGGGCCCTGAGCGCACTCGCCGGAGCATTCTGGTGGCTCTTCAAGGTCGCGGTCGTCGCGATCGTGGTGATCGTCGTCGTCCGACTGATCTTCGCCCGCCGGCGCTAACGCGTGACGCAAAGGCGCCACGAGCCACACAAGTAGGCTCGCCTGCTCTGGCGGCGTGGCCGAGTGGTTTAGGCAGGGGCCTGCAAAGCCCCGTACCCCGGTTCGAATCCGGGCGCCGCCTCCACGACCGCCGTGCGTCGCATCGCGGATCCACCAGCGCCGCCGACGGCGCTGCCATGCTGCGCACGTGTCGCGTTCGACGTGGGCCGACGGCCGCCTCGTCGGCTTCGACCTCGAGACGACGGGGCTCGACCGCGAGGTCGACCAGCCGATCTCCTATGCGCTCTGCACCTATGAGTCCCGGCGCGCCGGGCCGATCGACGCGGGGTGGATCACCCCGACGCGCTCGATCTCGAGGGACTCGTCAGGCGTGCACGGACTCACCGGACCGCGACTGGCTGGCCTCGGAGCCCGCTGCGCGGAGGAGGCGGTCAGGGAGATAGGCGAGCG
>DATBQT010000035.1:0-7166 GCA_036560685.1 Acidimicrobiales bacterium | reverse complement strand
ACGAGTCCCACCGCCCACAGCGGCTTGGAGTACCCCCACGCCCCCTTGAGCACGTCGCCCTTCGCGAAGAACCCGGACAGCGGCGGGACGCCGGCGATGGCGAGCCATCCGAAGAGGAACGTCGCGAACGTCCAGACCATGAGCGTGCGCAGCCCGCCCATGCGGGACAGCTCCTGCTCGCCGTCGAGGCCGTGGATCACCGAGCCGGCGCCCAAGAACAGCAGGCCCTTGAAGAAGGCGTGCGCGACCATCAGGAAGATCGCCGCGACGTAGGCACCAGAGCCGACGGCGAGCACCATGAAGCCGATCTGCGAGACCGTGGAGAACGCGAGGACCTTCTTGATGTCGTGCTGCGACGTCGCGATCGTCGCGGCCACGAACGCGGTCACCGCGCCGATCGTCGCGATCGTCGCTCGCCCCGAGGTGGACAGTGCGAGGACGTGGTTCATCCGGCAGAGCAGGTACACCCCGGCGGTCACCATCGTCGCGGCGTGGATGAGCGCCGACACCGGCGTCGGGCCTTCCATCGCGTCGGGGAGCCAGTTGAACAGCGGGATCTGGGCGGACTTGCCCGCCGCCGCGAAGAGGAGCGCCAGGACGACCGCGGTGACGTCGGTGGCGGACAGCGTCGACGCCCCCCTCGAGATGCCGAGGTACGTGAGCGTGTGCAGGTGCGTGAACAGGATGAACATCGCGATGAGCATCCCGACGTCGCCGATCCGGTTGTAGACGAATGCCTTCTTCCCCGCCGACGCCGCGCTCTCCTTGTCGAAGTAGAAGGCGACGAGCCAGTACGAGCACACGCCGACGCCCTCCCAGCCGATGAAGGTGACGAGGAGGTTGTTGGCGAGCACCAAGAGCAGCATCGAGAACACGAACAGGTTGAGGTAGACGAAGAACTTCGTGAAGTCCCGCTCGCGGTGCATGTAGCCGATCGAATACAGGTGGATGAGCGCGGAGACACCGGTCACGAAGAGGCACATCGTCACCGACAGCGGGTCGACGAGGAGCGCGACTTTGACCTGCGTGCCCGCGATCGGGAGCCAGTCGAAGAGCGTGATCGTGATCGAGCGGCTGCCGTCGATCGACAGGAGCCCGAGCCAGGTGACGACGGCCATCACGAAGGCGCCGGTGATCGCGAGCGTCCCGATCCACCCTGCGACCGGCTCGCCCAGCCTGCGGCCGAACGCGGCGAGCACGACGAACCCCGCAAGGGCGAACGCGAGCATCCACGGGGCTGCGGAGACCATCAGCCCCTCATCTCTGCGACGTCGTCGACCATCGCGCTGTGGCGTCGCCGGAAGATCGCCACGACGATGCCGAGCCCGACGGTCACCTCAGCTGCGGCGACGACGAGGACGAAGAACACCGTCGCCTGGCCGCCGACGTCGCCGAGCACCCGTGAGTAGGTCACGAACGCGAGGTTCGCGGCGTTGAGCATGAGCTCGATGCACATGAAAAGGACCAGGACGTTGCGCCGGACGAGCACGCCGAGCGCGCCGATGCCGAAGAGGAGTGCCGACAGCACGAGGTACCACGACGCCGGGATCGTCATGGCGCCACCTCGTCGGCGGGCTCGTCGTGGTCGAGCGACGCACGGGCGGGATCGGTCTGCGAGGTGCCGCCGGGCTCACGGCGAGCGAGGAGGACCGCGCCCACGACGGCGATGATCAAGAGCAGGGCGGTCGCCTCGAACGCGAACAAGTACGTGGTGAAGATCGCCTTGCCGAGCGTGCCGACGTCGTTGGACGGGTTGGTCGGAGCGATGACGGCGTGGGCCCCCGAGTACCAGCCCCCGGCGGCCATGAGCGCGATCAGCCCCCCGGTGACGACGGCCACCGCACCGACGGCCATCGGCCGCTGGCCGGCGAGGGGCTCGGTTCCAAGCGACTCGCTGCGGTCGACGCCGAGGAACATGATCACGAACAAGAAGAGGATCACGATGGCGCCCGCGTAGACGATCACCTGTACTGCTGCCAAGAAGTGCGCCTCTTGCTCGACGAAGGCGAGCGCCACGCCCAGGAGCGTCGCGATGAGGTTGAGCGCAGAGTGCACCGGGTTCTTGGAGACGACGACGCCGACCGCGCCGCCGAGGATGATCGCCCCAGAGAGGATGAAGACGAGGACGTCAGGGATCGTGCGTGTGGCGGCGAGCACCCCAGTCACCTCGACCCGCGCCGGCGGTGCCGGTCGCCCTTCGGGAGCTCGGAGGCCAACAGGTGGTCCTCGAGGACGTCGCGCACCGCTCGTGTGCCGGTGGCCCCATCGTCGCGGGTGTCGGACTGGCCGCCCTCGGCCGGCCGAACGCCGAAGCCGAGCTCGGCCGACCACTGGGGCACGCCCTCGAAGGCGGCGGCGCCCGACGGCGAAGTCGCGCGCATCCACCCCGAGGTGTGGAGGTCCTCGCCCTCTCGCCAGTCCTCCCACGGGAGGCGCTGCGGATGGCCGTCGTCGTCGACCAGCAGCTCGCGCTTGGTGTAGATGGCGTCCGCGCGGTTCGTGAAGGAGAACTCGAACAGCTTGGTCTCGGTGATCGCCTCGGTCGGGCACGCCTCGACGCACAGGTCGCAGTGGATGCAGCGAAGGTAGTTGATCTCGTAGACGTAGCCGTACCGCTCGCCTGGCGACACGGGGTGGTCCGGCGGGTTGTCGAGGCCGCGCACGTAGATGCAGTCCGCGGGGCACACGCCCGCGCACAGCTCGCACCCGATGCACTTCTCCATCCCGTCCTCGTAGCGGTTGAGGACGTGACGACCGTGCTGGCGCGGCTGCTTGGGACGCTTCTCGGCGGGGTAGCTCCTCGTCACGCGCCTGCGCCCGAGGTGGCGAAGCGTGAGCGAGAACCCCTTGAAGAACCCGAAGTCGTTGCGCTTCTCGGTGCCTTCGTCCATCAGCCCGCCTCCTCGTCGGTCAGTCGTCGAAGCTCCCAGGGCGGGACGGGTCGCTCGGCGACCGGGTCGAGGACCGCGTCGTCGCGCTCGCGGCGGTCGCCGAGCTCGAACGCCCTGCCGAGCAGGATCGAGGCGAGCAGGACGAGGCCACCCATGATCCCCACCCACCAGACGCTGACGAGCGCCGCAGCGACCAAGAGGAGCCACCCGAAGGCGATCGGGATGAGCTGCTTCCACCCGAGCGACATGAGCTGGTCGTAGCGGAAGCGGGGCAGCGCGCCTCTGAACCAGATGTAGCAGAAGCAGAAGACGACCGTCTTGGCGGTGAACCACAGGATCGGGAACAGCCACTCGAGGTGCGCAACCTTCGGGTACCACCCGCTCGGCCCACCGAAGAAGAGGGTGACCATGATCGCCGACATCGTGATCGTGTTCATGAACTCGGCGAGGAAGAACAGCGCGAAGCGCACCGACGAGTACTCGGTGTGGAACCCTCCGACGAGCTCTGACTCCGCCTCAACGGTGTCGAACGGCGGACGGTTCACCTCTGCGGTGATCGCGATCAGGAAGACCACGAACGGCACGATGCCGAGGCGGATCACGTACCAGTGCCAGAAGCCGTGCGATTGGGCGGCGACGATCCCGGTGGTCGACAGCGTGCCCGCCGCGAGTACGACCGTCGCCGTCGAGAGCCCGAGCGCCGCCTCGTACGAGATCATCTGGGCGCTCGCTCGGACCGAGCTCATGAGCGGGTACTTGGAGCCCGAGCCCCACCCCGCGAGGATCACGCCGTAGACGCTGATGCCCGACATCGCGAGCAGCAGCAGGATCCCGATCGGTGGGTCGGCGACCTGGAGGTAGAAGGAGTGGCCCGCGACGGTCACGAGCCCCCCGATCGGGACGATGCAGAACGTGACGAGGGCGGGGATCAGTACCAGGTAGGGCGCGAGCTTGAACACGAACCGGTTCGCGTCTCGCGGGACGAGGTCCTCCTTGAAGAACAGCTTGATGCCGTCCGCGAGCGTCTGGAGGATGCCGAAGGGCCCCCAGCGCTGCGGGCCGATCCGGCTCTGCATGTCGGAGATCGCCTTGCGCTCGAACCAGATCATGAGCATCACCGCGACGAGCAGGACCACGAACGCCACCAGCACCTTGATCGCGACGATCGCGAGCTCCGCCCAGTGCACGCCGCCGTTGAAGAGGGGGTCGCTTGACGCGAGGAACGCGCTCACATCGACTCCATGCGGACCTCGGTGACGAGGTCGTCGGGGTCGATGAACGTCGCGGCCACGCGGCCGGCGCTCGGGGCGTCGAGGTTCAACCCCACGCACACGGTGCCCTTGGTCACGCCGGGGTCCGCGACCGCGCGAAGCACCGCCTCGGTCCGCGAGGACCGCAGCCGGACCTCTGCGCCGTCGGCCGCGCCGATGCGGTCGAGGTCGTAGGGGTTCGCTCGCACCGAGGCGGTGCTGACCAGGGCGAGCAGGCTGGGTGAGGCCTCGACGGCAGCGCCGCGGTCGTAGAGCGCCCGCGCCGCCACGAGCCGAAGCGAGTAGGCGTCGTGCTGGGGCGACTGGAGGGCGGGCGCCTCGTCCAGGTCCGAGAGGGCGAGCGCGCGCGGCGCGCCGTGCGGCACTGCCTCGGGTGCGGGGACCTCGACCGCCCCGGCGGGCGACTGCAGGCCGTCGAGGCCGGGCGACTGGACGCCGGGGAACGCGACGGGGTCGAGCGCTGCACGCGGCGGCGCGGCCCCGCGCCCGATGACGATCCCATCGTCGGCGCGCGCCATGGCCCCCGCGGTGATCGAGGCGTGCGTCGCGCAGGCCGACGCGATCTCGTCGGTGACCGTGTCGGTCTCCGAGTCCAGGTCACCACCGCCGAGCGCGGCGGCGAGCTCCGCGACGATGTCGACGTCGGGCCAGGCGACGCCCGGCGGCACGAGCTTCTGGCCGAGCCGCAGCACGCGACCCTCGAGGTTGGTCGTCGTGCCCCTGCGCTCGTGTGCGACGGACGTCGGCAGCACGATCGTCGCGTGGTTGAGCAGCGGCCCTCCGTGGCCGCCGACGACGATGACGTCGGTCGCCGCCGCAAGGCCCGCTGCGGCGACACCGGGGTCCACCGCGTCGGCGAGCGGGTCGCAGCCGAGCACGACGAGCGCGGTCTGCTCGCCGTCCGCGAGCGCACGGAGCTGATCGAGTGACCCGCGACCCCGCTCGGCGGGGACGGCACCCCAGCGCTCGGTGAACCAGGCGCGACCTCCGTCCAGCGAGACACGTCCCGGGAGCTGGCCCGGCACGAGGCCGAGGTCGATCGCGCCCGCCACGTTCGCGCGGCGAAGCGCCACGAGGAAGGTCGCCTTCGGAAGCGAGGTGGCGAGCTGGCGGGCCGCCGCCTCGATCACCCTCGCCGACTCGGCGAGGTTTGGCCGGCCGACGACCACGACGAGTCCCTCGCCGTCACGGGGCATCGCCTCGC
Organism: Acidimicrobiales bacterium; assembly: GCA_036560685.1. Lineage (GTDB taxonomy): Bacteria > Actinomycetota > Acidimicrobiia > Acidimicrobiales > RAAP-2 > Palsa-459. The sequence continues at coordinate 1,800 of DATBQT010000035.1, read as the reverse complement.
GCGCCACGTCGAGTTGGAGCGGGTCGGCGGCGGCCCCCTCGGGGTGCGACGCGAGCCGGCTCGCGGCGCCGGCGTCGCCCAGCAGTGACGCCACGACGTCGGGCGCGTCGCCGGGCCGCACGCGGATCGATGCCGCAGCGACGTCAGAGAGCCTGGTCGCGCTGGACGCCAGCTCGATGAGCACCGTCGACTTGGCGACCGCGGCGGCCCGAAGGCGCAGGAACGCCACCGGCAGCTCCGCTTCGAGGTCTCCGGCAAGGACCAGCACGGCGGTCGCGTGCGCCGCGTCGTCGATCGTCGCCCTCGGCAGCGCACAGACGAGGGCCGGGTCGAGGCCGTCGCCCAGCTGCGCGTCCACGTTGTCGGTGCCGACGACCCCCTTCAGCAGCCTCGCCCAGAGGTACTGGGCCTCGTTGGTGAGCGACGCCCCGCCGATGGCGCCGACCCCCGTCGCCGACGCGGCCGTCGAGCGCCTGATGGCCTGTGCGGCCTCGGCGATCGCGTCGCCCCACCCGACCTCGGTCAGCACGCCGTCGCGGCGGACCATCGGCGCGGTGAGACGCCGGCGTGGCGACGTGACCGGGAGGAGCAGCTCGTCTTCGTCCTGGCCGTTGGTCGCCTCGTAGGCGAAGCGGCCCTTGTCACAGAGCCATCCGTGGTTGATCGGATCCGAGTCGACGCCCAAGAGGCGCGTCACGCGGTTCGCCGAGGACTGCACCGCCACGCGGCAGCCGACGGCGCAGGTCGTGCACGTCGACTCCACCTGGTCGAGGTCCCATGGCCGCGCCTTGAACCGGTACGGCGTCGCCGTCAGCGCGCCGACTGGGCAGATCTGGACCGTGTTGCCCGAGAAGTGCGACGTGAACGGCTCGGTCGGGAAGGAGGCCACCTCGACCATCTCGCCGCGGCCGGCGAAGTCGATCTGCGCCTCGCCGGCTACCTCGGCGGCGAACCTGGTGCACCTGGAGCACTGGATGCAGCGCTCCCGGTCGAGCAGCACGAGGTCCGACAGCGCGATGGGCTTGGCGAAGTGACGCTTCTCCTCTGCGAAGCGCGTGTCACCCGGGCCGTGGGCGAGCGTCTGGTCCTGCAGGGGGCACTCGCCACCCTTGTCGCACACCGGGCAGTCGAGCGGGTGGTTCACGAGGAGGAACTCCAAGACGCCGTCTTGGGCCTTTTTCACCTTGTCCGAGTCCGTGACGACGTGCATGCCCTCGGTCACCGGCACGAAGCACGCCGGCTGCAGCGTGGGGCCGCGTGGGGTGTCGACCTCGACGAGGCACATCCGGCACACGCCAACGGGCGCCATCCGCGGGTGGTAGCAGAACCGCGGGATGTACGTCCCCGCGCGCTCGGCGGCGGCGATGAGGACCTCGCCGGGCGCCGCGGTCGCGGGGCGCCCATCCAGCGTGAAGGCCAGCGCCGCGGGACGCTGCTCGTCAGCCATGGGGACACCCGCCGTTCGTCACGTGCTCGAAGAACTCGTCCTTGAACATCGAGATGCCCGAGTGGATCGACGACGGGATGGAGGGGCCGAGCACGCAGATCGTCGTCTGCTGGGGCGGCCAGGTGAGGCCCGGCGCGATGTTGTCGCACACGTCCAGCAGCACGTCGAGGTCCTCTCGGCGGCCGCCACCGTGCTCGAGGCGCCACAGGATCCGCTCCAGCCACCCCGCCCCCTCGCGGCACGGCGTGCACTGCCCACAGGACTCTCGCTGGAAGAACTTGGTGATCCTCCACGCGGCGCGCACGACGCAGTCGTTGGCGCCGATGACCACGACGGAGCCCGAGCCAAGCATC
>DATBQT010000034.1:0-4604 GCA_036560685.1 Acidimicrobiales bacterium | reverse complement strand
GTGTCGAGGACCGGTCCGCCGTGGTGGCGGGCACTCGTGCTCGGCGCGGCGTCCAGCATCGGGTTCGCGATGACCGCTGCGCTCACCAAGGCCTTCACCGACTCGTTCGGCAACGGGCTGGGCGAGGTGTTCACCTCATGGGAGACCTATGGCGTCGCAGCGTTCGGCCTGGTGTCGTTCGTCCTCATGCAGAACGCCTTCCACGCCGGTCCGTTCGCCGCGTCGCAGTCGACGCTCATCTTGGTGAACCCGTTCGTGTCGGTCGCGCTGGGCGCCTACCTGTTCGGTGAGTCCTTCCCCCACGGCGCGGGCACCGTCGTGGCGGGCGTCGCGTCGATCCTCACCTTCGCCGCCGGCGCGGTCGGCCTGTGCACGTCGCCGCTCATCGCCGGCGTCCACGCCACCGATGACGTCCAGCTCCTCAAGGGCCGTGGCTACGTGGCGCGGCGACGCGAGCGTCGTCGCGCGACGCGCTGACCACGGCGCTCAGCCGCCCCGGGCGGCCCAGCCCTCGGAGTGCGACAAAGAGGCGTGCCCGCAGTGCGCGAGGCTCGCCTGCGCGGAGTTCGGGGCGAGCTCGAGGCACGACTCGTCGACGACCTGGAAGTCGCTGCCGACGATGGCGCCGAGCAGGTGCAGCTGGTCGTTGTTCCACGACGCGCTCGGCACGCCGGAGAGGTACCACGCGGACCCGTTGTCCGCGATGATCATCCCGTAGGTCTTCAGCGCCTGGAGGATGACGCGATCGACCCGCGGGTAGCCCGAGATGTCGATCGTGGCCTTGAGCCGCAGGCGAAGCCCCATCGGGGGCAGCGTCGCGTCGCGCACGCCGGCCTCGTGGCGTGCGGGCCACAAGTAGGCGGCTGCGGTCGCCGGGACGGTGACCCGGATCGCGTGGTCTATGACGCCGGCCGCCACCTCCTCTGGACGCACGAGACCGGGCAGGATCGCGAGCCCCGCCGCGTCGGCCGACGTCCACCCCCGAGGGCGAAGCGCGTTGGAGCGAAGGTTGAACACCGCGCCGGACCCCGCGGTCCAGTTGACCGAGTGGACGACCGGCCTCGCGTCGAAGAGCTCGTAGTCCGTACACGTGCTGCGATCAACGACGAGGACATGGCGGTCCCCCGTCGAACCCGCGCCCCCCTCGATGCGCGGCGAGCGCGGGATCGGGTAGCCGACGCGATCGGACTCCGACGCGTACTGGAACGACACGTGGACCTTGCGCTGGCCGGCGGGGACCGTGTTGAAGGGGATGCCGATCGGCCCACCGTCCCAGAGTCCCGAGCCGAAGTCGGGGTGCAGCCCCGTCGAGGCACCGACCTTCGCGATCAGGGCCGCGGAGTTCTTCGCGACGGGCAGCGACGTGATCGGGGTGCGCCACACGCTGGTCGCAGGGGCGACGTCGCACGCGGGCGCGCCTGTGATCGAGACCGCGCCGGCCGACGACGGCGCGACGAGCGCGGTGAGGCCCACGGCGAGCGCGGCCAGTGCCGTGGCACCTGGACGTCGCAGACCGTGGCGCATCGCATCCTCCCGAGGCGTCGATCGTACCGACGGGTGGTGCGGATCCCGTGCGTGTGTCGTCAGGTTGTCGGGGAGTTGGGATTGAAGATGAAGCCGACGATCGCGCCGTCGGGGTTGGTCACGGTCCCCGTCACGATGCCGCCGCCCACGTCCGAGGCCGGCGTGTGGACCGTCGCGCCACTGCCCAGGGCCTCGTCGATCGCCGCCGCGACGTCGTCGACGCCCCAGTAGACGAGCGCGCCCTGCGCGACGTCCGCGTCGGGCAGCAGGCCAAGCTCGTCGCCGCCCACGTCGAACCCCACGTAGAACGGCTCCTCGAAGTACGGCGGGTAGCCGAGGAGGCCGCGCCACCATGCCGTCGCCGCGGCGAGGTCACCCGCCGGGTAGATGACGGTGCGAAGGCCCTGTAGCCGCACTCAGGTCCCGGGGATCCCCGCGCCGGCGATCGCGGGCGCGATCGCGCGGAGCCCGCCAAGCAGGCCGGCGGCGCCCTCGTCGTCGAGCACGGCGTAAGCCGGCGCGATGATCGCGTCGGTCAGCTCGTCGGCTGCCTTGAGCGACGCGATCTCGACGTCGGTGACCTCGGGCCTGTCGTCGTCGGACCAGCCGAAGACCGTGTACATCTCGGGGCGACGGATGAAGTGCGCCGTTCGAGGGTCGAGCTGCTGGGCGACGATCGCCACGAGGTGCGCGGAGCCGCGGAGCTCTCGCAGCACCATGAGCTGGTGCATGGCGGCGGCAGGTGCGTCGCCCGGCACGGGCTCGGCTGCGACCCCGGCGAACAGGGTGAGCCCCTGGGCGTGCGAACGCGCGAAGTCGACGACCTGCGACGCCGCGTCGACGAAGCTGCCGAGCTCGTCGATGCCACTCAGCTTCTCGCGGCCGAACTCGTGCGCGGCTTCGATGTACTCGCGCGCCGCCGTCCGCGGATCGAGCTTGGCACGTGCCGCGTCCCACATCGACGCGAGCACGAGCGGGTTGAAGTACCCAAAGGCACTCGACACGACGGCGGCCTCGACGTCGCCGAGCACCCCGCCGCGTCCGAGGAAGTAGAACCCGAACGCGTCGAGGCCGAGCCGCTCTCCCCGCGCGATCGTCGTAGGTGCGAAGTAGAACGCCCAGCCGTTGTCGCTGATGACCGGGCAGGCTTCATCGAGGAGCTTCTGAGTGTCCATCGTCGAAGTCTGGCAGCGCGACCCGACGGTGTCGACCGCGACGGCGCTCGAAGTGCCACCCAGGTACCCTGAACTCGTGGGGCCACCAGACGCCTCGGATGCCGCTGCGCTGTCCGAGCTGCTCGACGCGGAGCTCGCCTTCGACGCAACGACAAGCACGCGGCTGTCCAACCACCTCCCCATGGCGCTCGTCGCGCTGCACCGGCTCGGGGCGAGCGACGATCGCCTCGCCGAGTTCGCGTCGGGGTACCGCGGGCGACTGGCCCCCGTACCCGCGGGCGAGCCCGTAGGCGACTTCGACGAGTGGCGTGCCGCGCGCGGTCGCCGCGGCGCCTACGGCTCGATGCGCGGGTACTTCGATCGCGCCATCGAGCGAGACGGCGTCGACTCGGTCGTGCGCCGCCACGTGGCGCACCTCGCCGACGGGCTCTCGGGCGCGGCGTTCCACGGCATCATCCGCCTCGCGTACTCGCTCGAGAGCGAGAGCGACGCGAGGGTCGCCGCGGGCCTCGCGTACCTGAGCGAGGTGTACCAGCCCCTCGGCGCCAAGGGGAGGTCCGCGCCGTGGACCACGGACCCGGCGGCGGCGCTTCGCCGGCTCTCGGACGTCGCGGTGCTCCAGCGGTTGGCGCGCACCGGCAACATCGGCGAGCGGATGCGCCAGGTCGCCTCGCACCCGTCATTCGCGGGCGTCGTGGACTGGCTCGAGGTCACCGACGACACGCCGGCGCGCCTCACGGCGGCCGCGGTCGCCCTCTACGCGGCGACAGACGACTTCACGGCCCTCCACGGCGTCACCGCGAGCCACGCCATCATGATCGTCTCGCGTCACGTCGACGACACCGCGGCGCTGAGCTCGTGGTGGTTCCAGGCGCTCGCCGCCGCGTACGTGACGATCGGGGCGCCCCGGCTGACCGATCCCGTCCAAGGGCTCACCTCGTGGCTCGGGACGGCCTCGACGTGGGACGAGATCGGCGCCGCGGCGACGCGAAGCGACGATGAGCACGTCGTCAAGCTCGTCTACAGCGCACGCGAGCTGCACGCCGCGACGGCCGATCCGCTTCTTCTGCCGGCGGCTGCCCGACGCGTCGGCGCCACACAAGGCGCCGCGGGTGGTTAGCGCCCACGGCGTGGGGATCACGGCCGGCTCGTGGGTCCTTGCTACTTGAGGATGTTCACCGCGCGCGCCACCACGAGGAGGGCGACGACGAGCGAGATCGACTCCTCGACCATCATCACGAGCTTCGCCCAGGTCTTGACCGCGGGCGTGTCCGTCGGGCTGAACGCCGTCGCGGTCGTGAACGAAAGGTGCAGGTAGTCGCTGAACTTGGGGATCCACCCCTTCGGCGCGTACTCAGGGTTGAGCATCTCGGGGAACAAGAACGCGGGCGACGGGCCGTCTCCGTGGGCCCGCGCCGCAGCACCGCCGCGGTCGAGGTCCCAGTACCACAGCGCGAAGGCGATGACGTTGGTCAGCCACACCGCGCCCCCGCTCGCGAGCAGCTGCTTGGCGTCATTCGTGAACGCCGCGCCGTCCACGATCGCCACGACGAGGCGGATCGCCGCGGAGGCGTTCACGAGGGTGATCACCGAGATCATCACGTCGGTGAGCACGCGCAGCCACCGCTTCTCGCGGTCGATCCGGCCGGGGTCGCCGACCAGCAGCGCGACCAGCAGCACGGCGATCAGCGCGAGGAATGCCCAGCGCGCGTCGCGGTCGCGCAGCGACGGCGGGAGCCCGAGGCGCAGGACACCGGTCGAGAGGACGGCGAGCGCCATCGGCCAGCGACGCTCGCCGACCGGCGCCTTGCCCAGGTTGGCCGCTCCGGCGTCCTGCGTCACTCGCGGAACTTACTTCGCGATGCCGTGCCCACGTCGGGTCGCTCCGGTTCGCTCCGGTTCGCT
>DATBQT010000033.1:0-3801 GCA_036560685.1 Acidimicrobiales bacterium | reverse complement strand
GCCAGCGAGCTGCGCGCGGGCTGACTCCGCCCGTCGATCGCCCTCGGCGGGCGGCCCGTGCGCTCAGCTGCCGCCCGTGTCGTTGCCCCGGTCGCCCGTGTAGCCGGCGCGGTCCGAGGCGAGTGGCAGCAGCGCGCTGATCCGCGTGACGACGACGATCGCGAGGGCGACCCACGGCGCGAACGGCGCGATGACCACGGCGAGGACCACGAGGCCCATCACCACGTACCAGATCGTCAGCGCGGTGCGGCGCTGGACGGGGTCCGACGCCGCGGCGAGCAGGCCGCGACGGTGCGCGTAGTCGGTGCCGATGGCCGACAGCGCGGTGCCGATGAGGATCACGAGGCTCACCGCCTCGACCCCGATCCAGAAGTCGTCGTGCCCGTACCCCTTGGCGAGCAGCAGGGTCGCAAAGGGGATGAGCGTGATCGACAGCGTGCCCGCGACCACGATGACGGTCATGTAGTGGTCCGCGCCGCGCAGCTGGCGCAGCGTGCGGTGCGAGAGCACCCAGGTCCCCGTGATCCACAGGAACCCGAGGAGCACGGCCCACAACGCGGCGCGCTGCGCGTTGATCTGGTGGGCCAGGCCGTTGTGGGGCGTGTCGCCGAGGACGGTGAGGTTGAGCACGAGCACGGTCGCTGCGATCGCGAGGATCGCGTCGGTGAAGCCCGCGAGCCTCGTGGTCGGGTGCACCGACTGCTCGGAGGGCTTGAACGCGTAGACGCGCTGCCACCAGGCGCGCTCCGTGGCGCGACGGTCGTCGGTCACGTCGCGGCCGCCGAGTCCTCGACGCGCCACCCCGTCGCCGACTCCCATGCCGTCGCCAGGTCGAGCAGGTCCAAGATGAGCCCTGACTTCGTGTAGGTGTAGGCGAGCCGGTCCTCGGCCCAGCGCTTCGCCGCCTTGCGCTTCATCGCGGCGTACTCGTTTCGGTCGGCGACGTGGGTGCGCAGGTAGTCGCGGAACAACAGGTGGTCGTGCTCGAACGCGCTGGCGCCCTCGCAGACGTGGACGTGCACGTCGCGCGGCGCGGGGCTCGGCACGGTGAGGAACCGGTGCACGTCGTCCCTCGTGTACAGCTCGAGCCCGGCGGCCTCGCAGCCCGGCACGTAGGTCCGCTCGTCGGCGAGGTCCGCGACGCTCACCTGGATGTCGATGACGGGCTTGGCGGCGAGGCCGGGCACCGACGTCGAGCCGATGTGATCGATGCGGATCGCGGCGTCGCCGAGGGTGCCAGCGAGCCGGTCGTGCCAGGCGTCGAACTTCGCTGGCCACTCGGCGCGGTAGGAGACGACCTCGATGTGCTCGGAGGTGCGCAGGGCCGCGACCTGCTCGAACCCGGGCCAGATGACCTCGAGCGCGCGGCTCGCGAGCGACCGGCGGTCCTCGTGCGGGAGCTCTTCTGGGGCCACCCCGCGCGCCTCGGCGAGCAGCTCGTAGAGGTCGAGGACGTCGACGCGGTCACCGAACTGCGCCCGCAGCTCGAGCCATCGCTCGAACAGCTCGTCGGCCTCCGCGTCGCTCCCCACGGCGTGCATGCTCCCAGAGCCTGCCGCAGCCACGGCGCCCCGAGCGAGACGGTCGCCCGACGAGTGGGCCACCGCTCGTCCACGCCTCGGGCCCCGACCGCGTGCTAGGGAGGGTCGCTGGCGCGCGAGGCGCAGGCCACAGGGCACAGGGGGAGCGAATGCTCAAGGGATTTAGGAGCTTCTTAATGCAGGGCGAGCTGATCGTCATCGCGGTCGGCCTGGTCGTCGCGCTCGCTTTCAGCACGCTGATCAAGAGCTTCACGGCCAACGTCGTCACGCCGTTCGTGAACGCGATCGGGGGCCCGGGCAGCGCGGGCCTGGGGTTCACGGTGCGCGGCCAGCAGGTCATGATCGGGGCGTTCATCGGGGACGTCATCTACTTCGTGATCCTGATGGCCGTGATCTACTTCGTGATCGTCGTGCCCTACCGCGCCTACATGGCACGGCGCGGGACGGCGGTCTTCGGGGACCCGCCACCGACCAAGACCTGCCCGGCGTGCCTGAGCGACGACCTCCCGGTGGCGGCGTCGAGGTGCCGCCACTGCACGACCGACCTCGCGGCGAGCGCCACGTAGCCAGCCGCTCGCCCCGTCGTGGGCGAGGGGGGACTTGAACCCCCACGTCCTTGCGGACACAGGCACCTGAAGCCTGCGCGTCTGCCTATTCCGCCACTCGCCCTTGGGAACGGGCGATGCTACCCCAGCATGATCGCGCGCCTCAGACGTGCTACCAGTTCAAAGGCACAAAGTAGACTCAGCGCGTCATGGGCCTCAGAGGCTTCGAGGATCGACTCGAGCGGTTGGTGGAGGGATCGTTAACAATGCCGTTTCGAGGGCCGATGCAGCCCATCGAGATCAGCCACCGGATGCTGCGGGAGATGGATCTCGGGCGCCGCGTGGGCGTGCGCGGCCTGATCGCGCCGAACCACTTCGCCGTGTCGATCTCGAAGAGCGACCTCGACCGCTTCGAGGGGTTCACCGACGCCCTGGTCCACGAGCTCGCCGAGTCCGCACGCCAGCACGCGACCAATGAGGGCTACGCCTTCACCGGCCCCGTCGAGGTCGAGCTGTTCGAGTCCAAGCGCCTCAAGGCCGGGCGCGCGGAGATCGTCGCCTCCTTCTTCGAGGGCGACGTCTCGCCCAACCTCGTGCTGCCGGACGGCAAGTCGCTCCGCGTCTCGTCGAACCCCATCGTGATCGGGCGGCTGCCGGAGTGCGAGGTGTGCCTCGGTGACACCAACGTCTCTCGGCGCCACGCGCAGGTCGCGCTGGACGCCGGCGACGTCGTGGTCACCGACCTCGGCTCCACGAACGGCACGTTCGTGAACGGCCGCCGCGTCACGCGCGCGACGGTTCGCCCCGGTGACGAGCTGACCATCGGCACGTCGAGGCTTCGCGTCGAGGTCCGATGACAGCTGCCCTGCGAGGGGCGGGGACGGACTACACCGCGCTCATCAAGCCACTCCAGTGGCTGGTCGTCGTCGTCATCTTCCTGTTCTTCCTGCGCGTCGCGCGCGCCGTCACGGTCCAGGCGCGCGCGCCGAGGGAGGCGGCGTCCCCGCGCAAGGCGCGCCGCAAGAACCGGCGTTTCGCCCTCGAGTTCATCGAGCCCGACACGCGGTTCGGCGAGCGCGTGGAGCTGCCCGCGCACCTCGACATCGGCCGGGGGTCCGTGGCGGACCTCGTCCTCGATGACGCGTTCGTGTCGGGTCGACATGCAAGCGTGGACTACGGGACCGAGGGGCTGTACCTCTCGGACCTGGGTTCGACGAACGGCACCTACGTGAACGAGCAGAAGATCGAGTCGACGATGCAGCTGAAGCGCGGTGACGTGGTCCAGATCGGGGGCTTCGTCCTCGAGGTCGTGCGATGACCGCGCTCGACGCCGCCGCCAGCACCGACCCCGGCCAGGTCCGCGCCCAGAACCAGGACACCTACTACGTCTCGTCCGACCTCGTGCTCATCGCCGACGGCATGGGCGGCTACGCGGGCGGCGAGGTCGCAGCAGCCATCGCCGCCGAGGTGATGGAGGAGCGCTTCACCGCGGACACGACCGCCCAGGGGCTCAGCGCCGCCGTGCAGAGCGCGAACCGGCGCATCTACGAGCGCGGCGTGGAGCCGGGCCTCGAGGGCATGGGCACGACGCTCGTCGCCGTCGCCGTCGTCGAGGAGGAGCCGTCGCGGCTGCTGCTCGCGAATGTGGGCGACTCACGGTGCTACCGGCTGCGCGCCGGCGCGCTGCGACAGCTGACAGAGGACCACTCGGTCGC
>DATBQT010000032.1:0-7389 GCA_036560685.1 Acidimicrobiales bacterium | reverse complement strand
CCTCCCGATCCTCAAGGTGCACTCGAAGAACAAGCGCATGGGCCAGGATGTCGACTTGGACACCGTCGCCCGCGGACCCCCCGGCATGAGCGGCGCGGACCTCGCGAACCTGGTCAACGAAGCGGCGCTGCACGCCGTGCGTCGAGGCGCGAAAGAGATCTCGATGGAGGACTTCGAGAACGCGCGCGACCGCGTGCTGATGGGCCAGCAGCGCGACTCGGTCGTGCTCAGCCCGATGGAGCGCGAGCGCGTCGCGTTCCATGAGGGCGGCCACGCGCTCTTGGCCTACGTGCTCCACGAGGCGGACCCGCTCCACAAGATCACGATCATCCCGAGGGGACTCGCCCTCGGTGTCACGATGCAGCTGCCCGCCGAGGACCGACACATCTACTCACGAGAGAAGCTCGAGGACGACCTGTGCGTCCGCATGGGCGGCCGCGTCGCCGAGCTCTTGGTCTACGGCGACCTGTCGACCGGTGCCGCCGACGACCTCGTCCGAAACACCGAGCTCGCCCGGCGCATGGTGCGCGAGTGGGGCATGAGCAAGGAGATCGGCCCGATGGCGTGGGGCTCGCAAGGCCAGGTCTTCCTCGGGGAGGACCTCATCCACACGCGCGACTACTCCGACGACACGTCCAAGGTGATCGACGACGAGGTCGAGCGGATCCTCCGCGAACAAGAAGCGCGAGCGATCGACCTGCTCACGCAGCACCGCCGCGGGCTCGACGCCGTGGCCCACTCGCTGTTGGAGTTCGAGACGCTCGACGGCGCCACGGTCTCGAGGCTCGTCGACGAGGCCTTTGGACGCCCCGTCTACGCCGACGGTCGCAAGGTCGGGTCATCGCTACGACCCGCTCCCCCGATCGAGGACGACTCGCACGGCTCCGAGGAGGTCGCGGCGACCGGCGTCGCAGCGTCCGGCGGCGGCTGGGCGCCGCCCTCGATCCCGTCCGCCTGACCCCGCCTCACAGCGCTGGCACTGCCACCAGCACGCCCGCGCCGATGAGCGCGCCGTGGACGTCGCCGGCCGCGCTGAGCGGCCCGTCGGCAACGAACACCACCACGCCGTCGACGACGCCGCGCAGCGCGCCGGTGCCGAGCGTCACGCCCGTGTGCGGTGCGATCGCATAGGTCCGGCCAAGCGACCTCGGGCCCTCCCGGCCAACGGTCGCGAGCGTCACGTGGACCACGCTCGCTGACGGGTTGTAGAGCCCCACGTCATCGAACCCTGACGCGAGCGGATTCACGAGCACGAGTCGTCGCGGGCCCGACGACATCGGATCGTCGAGCGGCGCGGCCTGTCCGACCGTGCCGCCGTGCTCCACGCGCTGGACGACCACGACGCCGCCACCATCGGCTGTCACCTCCGACGACATGCCCACGCCTGCTGGCACCCGTGTCGTTGGCGAGAGCGTGAGCGAGGCCGTGCCCCCCGGGGTGATCGTGACGGTGAACGGTGCCGGACAGTGCGTCGAGCACGACGACGGCGCGTGGACCTGCACGGTCGCGACCACCGGCGCGGAACCTGGGTCCGCTAACAGGAGTCGCGTCGTCCTCGACGGGGCGCTCGACGCAACCGGGAACCAGGCCACGTTCGTCGGCTCGGGCGAGCCGGGAAGCAGCGAGATGGACGTCGCGCCCTGCGTCGAGCGGCCGATCGCGTAGACGACCACGGTGCCCTCGGTGGTGAGGACGTGCGTCGTGATCGGTGACTGGTTCGGCGCCACGGCGTGGACGTTCAGCGCCGCCAGCTGGTGCGCGCCGAGGACGAGGCCCTGGAGCGTCGGCGGGGACGAGAGTCCCGACGGCGTCTGGAAGGCGACCGAGAAGACCGCCTGCGACGCCGTGGGGTTGAAGACCGACAGCACGAAGCTCTGCCCGGGGTTGGTCGAGCCGCCGGTCAGCCACCACGACGGGGCCGCCCGTGTCAGGCAGGGCGCGACGGCGACGCCGTTGACGCCGTGGATTGCTTCGGTCGCCGCGACGTCGCCGCCACTCGCGACGATCGAGACGGCCTCGAGCGAGCCGCCGACGAGGCTCGCGGGGCTCAGGTGCACGACGGTCCCCGGACGCACCTCGATCTGTCGCAGCGAGACCTGGCTCAGCTCGTTGGTCGTCGTGACCTCAACGATCCGCGGCGTCGAGGCGAGGTCGGCGATCGCGACGTTGCTCTCGATCTCGCCTCGAACCCGCTCGAGCCCGCCGCAGTAGAACGCGGACGACTCGGCGTCGAGCGCGACGCGAGCGACGGAGGCCCGCGGCGGCGCGGCGTTGGACGACCCGAATCGAGACGACACGACGCCGAGGACGGCGATCGAAGCGACGACGAGCACGAGCATCAGCGGGCGACGCCGCTCGACGATGGCGCGAGCGCGCCTCGTGATGGTCACGGTGCCTCCGTGCCCGACGGCTCGTCGGGCACGCCGCGCGGCGCGGCCCTTCGCACCCGGCGTGCCATGCGGGCGAGCCGGTCTGGCCCGATCGCGAGCAGCCCGGCGAGGAGCCAGCACGCGAGGACGACCGCGGCGAGCACGGCGTTGAGCGGGAGCGCGTCAAGCGAGATCTGCGCGGTGCCCTTCTTGACCGACCACGACGGTGCCCAGCCGTAGACGGTGGTTCGGGGCACGGCGGCACCGTTCACCGTCGCCACGAAGTCACCCCCCGGCGCGAGCGCCGCAACGAGGGTCCCCTTGTCCACCGGCCCCGACAGCGTCGAGGGATCGAGCGCGGGCTCCCAGAAGCGGGACGCACCGAAGTTGCCCGGCCCTGCCGACGGATCGACGGGCTGGGGGCGCATCGACGTGACGCCCCTGGCTGCGTCGTTTGTGAAGGTGAGCACGCCACCACCGCCAGGTGGCACCGACAGGTCTTGCTGGTGTCGAAGTGCGGGGATCAGCGCCGAGGGCGGCGGGGTCTGGATCGGGTGCTGCTCCCCAGCGAGCGTCGGGGCAGTCGCGGTCACCACGACGACCGTTGTGATGCCCGCGGACGCGAGGAGCCGGCCAAGGTGCACGGTGTCGTCCCGCATCGCCGCGACGATGTCATCGGAGAGCACGTGCGCCTCGCCGCTTGACGGCGGCACGAAGAGGTCACCGCCCCCGGGAAGCCCATTGGTCGACGTCGCGAACGCCAACCCCGGCGTGATCGCCCAGCTCCCGAGCGGCACCGAGCGCGGGTCGCCGAGCCACAGCGTCCTCGTGCCGCCCGTCTTCAACGTGGCGAGGTAGCTGAACTCCGTGTCATAGCCCCGCAAGGGAAGGTTGAATCGACCGGAGGAGGTCGACAGCACGAACGGGATCGCGCCGACGAGCACCATCACCATCACGGACGCCGAGAGGAGCTGGCGCCATCCGAACTGCGACGCGGCCACGTCCTGCTCGAACGCGGCAACGCCGGTCCCGACGAGCACCGCGACGGCCACGGCGTACGGGACGAGCAGCGTCGACACGTCGGGTGCGAACGAACCCGTGAGGTGGCGCGCGACGAGCAGCGCGGCCGCGAGCGAGGTCAGCCCCATGGCGGTGAAGCGGGCCGCGGTCGAGAAGCGCTCGGCGCGGCCGACCACGAGCGCGAGCAGCGCGGCGCCAGGGAGGAGCCATGCGGCGGTGCCAGTTCCCGTCGGGCCGACCGCCAGCCGCACGAGCCCGCCCAGTCCCGGGAGCGACCACGGCCCCGACGGCGCACCGAACACGTTCATGGCCTCGGTGCCCGCGGCGAGGGTGTTGATCGTGAGCGGGAGCAAGAGGACCGCGGCGATGGCCGAGGACACCAAGGTGACGCCGACCGCCTTGCCCGAGCGCGGGTCGCCGACGCACAGGCCGCCCAAGAACAGGCCGATCGCGGCCACCACCAGCGCGACCCCTGCGGCTGGGTCGAGCGCCACGACGACGGCCTCGAGGGCACCGAGGATCACGAGCTGACCGGTGCGCGTCGTTCGCCACTCGGGATCGAGGACGGGCGCGTGGCCGTGGGGCGGCTCGAGCGCGAAGGGGCGAATGCCGGCGATGACGAGCACGCGCCGCAGGAGGTACGGCATTGCCGCGAGCGCGGCGAGGACGTCGATGCGGCCGCCGGCGACCAGGTTCGGGCCGAGCGACAGGCACACGAACGCGACCGATCCGACGAGCCTCGCGCGGTTCGAGCCCACCGGGCGCAGCAGCCGCCACACGCCGTAGGCGCCAATGGGGATCGACAGCACGAGTGCAGCCCGCGGAAGCGCCCCCATCCTGCCCAGCACGAACGTCCCCGCGAAGCCGAGCACCCCGTTGCCGGGCATGCCCGGCGCGCCGGTGCCGACCCCGGTCGCACCCCACGTCGCGAAGAGGTGACGCCACGTCGTCCACCACGAGTCGAGGGGCGCGAGGCGGCCAATCAGAGGAAGGTGCGACGCGACCAGGTTGCGAATGCCGAATCCGAAGAGCACGGCGACGACGACGACGAGGGCGGCCTGCGTTCGGAAGGTGGCGAGGAACCGCACGGTGATGCCGAGCTCTCGGCGCCCGAGGTCGTCAAGCTCGTCGAAGCTCGCGTCGTCGCTGAACGCCGCGCCGAAGCCCACGGTGTGGTCGATCGACTCGTCCACCTCGTCGCGCTGGGCCAGCGTGGCGGGCACCAGCGCGCCCCTTGCGACGTCCATCCCCTCGTGGACGAGGCGCGACCCGAACGTCTGGAGCCGCGAGGCCCCGGCGACCTGGAGGCGCCGCACGTCGTGGTCGTCGAGGCGCCGGACCGCCTTGAGCTGGTGGTGCCGCGCTCGCAGCCGCCCGGGGCGCATCAGGCACCACCGCCAAGAGCCGACGATCGCCCCGATGCGCTCGCGATCCCGCCCGAACGCGGCGACCACGAGCTCTCCTGTCTCGAGCAACACGAGCAGCAGCACGGTTGGGAGCACGTAGATCCGCCCGTAGCACGTGATCATCGTCGCAAGCCGGTTGCGGCGCGACAGCGACTGGAGCGTCCGGCCTCCGTGGCCCCCCGTCAGCGCGCTGAGCGCCCTCGCCCCGTTCGCCAGCAGCTCGTGGTGCGCGACGACCGCCTCGGGCGCGACGACGACGCGCGACCCGGCGACCTGGGAGCGCCACGAGAAGTCGAGGTCCTCGCCGAGCGCGACGATCGCGTCGTCGAAGCCACCGAGAGTCTCAAAGAGATCGGCTCGGACGAGGGTCACGCCGCCGGGCGCGACGAACACGTCGCGCGCCGTGTCGTGCTGGCCGTGGTCCACCTCGCCGGGGTCGATCCGCTCGGTGGTCGCCCCAAATCGGTCGGCGTTCAGTCCCACGTGGAGGAGCACCGAGTGGTCCTCGGGTCGCACGTACTTCGGCGAGACGACCCCCGCGTTCGAGCGGAAGGCCTCCTCGACCATCAGGTGCAGCGCGTCGGGGGCCAAGATCACGTCGTCGTGGCAGAAGCAGAGGAACGCGGCCCCCTCGACCATCCCCAGCGCCTCGTTGCAGGCGGCCGCGAACCCCCGGTTCTCGTCGAGGATCCGCACGAACGCCGAGGGGAGCACCTGGGCGACCGCGGCCTCGACCCCTTCGGCCTCGCCGTTCGCCAGGACCAGGACGCTGATCTGGTCGTAGTCCTGTGCCGCGAGGGAGGCGAGCGTCTCGCCCAGGGAGGGGGCCGGGCCTGTCGTGACGACCACGGCGACCACCGCAGGCGCACGGGACTCCATCAGGGGGACGAGGCTACCCGCCGGTTACCCGGTGCCCAGGTGCTTGCAAATGTTTATCATGACTGATACAGTTGCATGGTCTCGCCGACGTGGCGCGACCGAGGAGGACAGTGATGACAGAGACCAAGACCACAGCGACGCAGGTGGGTCGCGACACCGCAGACCGGCTCCGCGAGTCCGTCGCGGCGAACGAGTTCGCCCAGAAGGCGAAGGACGCCGCCTACACGATCGTCGGGCTCGGCGTCATGGGCGCCCAGAAGGCGACGATCGCGTCGAAGCAGGCCGCCAAGCAGCTCGGCCTCGACCAGTCGGCAGGCGGCATCGACCTCGACTCGCTTCGCAGCAAGACCGGCGACGCCAAGGAGATGGCACGTCGCCAGTTCTCCAAGGCCGATGACGTACTCGGCGGCGCCCTCTCGAGGATCGAAGAGGCGCTCGCGCCGCTCGAAGAGAAGCTCCCCGACTCGGCGAAGGTGACGGTCACCAAGGTCCGCGAAGCGGGCAAGGGATTCCACGACCAGGTGCGCACCAGGGTCGCCGGCGAGACGCCCGTGACCGCGCCCAAGTCGACGGCGACGGCGAAGTCGTCGGACGCCAAGCGCACCACCTCCGAGAAGGAGTAGCACCAGGGGCGCAGCCCCGCCAGACCTGTCCGACAACCCGGCCACCGTGCCGGGTTGTCGTGCGTTCAGGTGCCGGTGTCCGTCGCTCTCGCCTCTGCGTCGGCGACGACGTCACGCAGCGTCGTGTTGAGATCGATCTCCTGGGTCCACGTTGTTGCCTCGCGCAGCTGCGAGGGGTCACCGCGGAGCGCGGGGATCTCGACGGGCCGCATGAGCGACTCGTCCTCCACGAACCGGGCGTCCGGGTACGCGAGGGTCCGAAGCCGCGCAGCGACGTCCGAGAGCACGATGTCCCTTCCCGAGCACACGTTGTAGATCGCCCCCGGCACGCCGCGCTCTGCGACGAGGCGATACGCACGCACGACGTCGCGGACGTCGGTGAAGTCCCTCCGAGCGGTCAGGTTGCCGACGGCGATCTCCGTCGTGCCCGCGGTCCGCGCGGCCACCAGCCTGCTCGCGAGCGCCGGGACGAAGAACGTGGGTGCCTGACCCGGTCCGACGTGGTTGAAGGGGCGGACGACCACGACGCGCTGGCCGTAGCCGCGCCACGCCTGCAGCGCGACGAGTTCGGCTGCCGCCTTTGACGCCGCGTACGGGGACGAGGGACGGACGGGCGACAGCTCCGTGAGGGGCAGCTCGGTTGGATCCACCACGCCATAGACCTCTGCGGAGCTCACCACGAGGACGAGCGCGGACGACGCGACGGCTCGCGCGGCTGACAGGACCGCGCTCGTGCCGAGCACGTTCACCCGCATCACGTCGCTCGGGTCCTCCCAGGACTCCCCGACGTGAGACAGCGCCGCGAGGTGGTAGACGACCTCCGGCGCAGCAGACTTGAGCACGCTGCTGATGTCTTCGACGTCCGTCACGTCGTGGTCTCGGTCGACCGACACGACCTCGTCGCCTTGGCTGTCAAGGTGGCTCGAGAGGTGCCGACCTACGAACCCTGCGGCGCCAGTGATAACGGCACGCACACGTCGACCCTACCAATCCGCCATCGTCAGCTCGATCAGAATCGTCGCAGGGCGAGGTCGTACAGCGCGATCAGGTCCGGTGCGCATCGCTCCCATGAAAAGTCTTCGGCCCTCGTCC
>DATBQT010000031.1:0-5925 GCA_036560685.1 Acidimicrobiales bacterium | reverse complement strand
CGGGTGATCAAGCGCCATCTGCTCGACGCGCCTCGGCCTCGTGGTAGCGGCGCCACCGGTGGAAGAACGCGAAGATGAGCACGATCACGATGACGGCGAGGATCACGATGCTCGCGCCGCTGAACCACTTCAGCACCCTGTGGTAGCTGCCGGCCGCCTCGTAGCCGATGACGGAGATCACGCTCACCCAGACCGCCGCGCCGAGCGTCGTGAGCGCGACGAAGCGGACCACCGGGACCTTGGCGACCCCCGAGCCGAAGCCCATGAACGCGCGGACCACCGGCACGCACTGGCCGACCGCGACGATGCCGTCGCCCCATCGTGCGAACCGACGCTCGGCGGCGTCGAGGTCGTCGTGGCTCAAGAGCACGTACTTTCCCCATCGGTCCACGAAGGCGCGCCCCCCGAAGCGGCCCACCGCATAGGCGACCGACGCGCCGAGCACCGTCGCGACCACACCGACGACGATCACCGCCCAGAGGTGCAGGTGCTTGTCGCCCGACGTCGAGCCTGTGAAGAACGCCGAGGAGCTCAGTGCCCCAGCGAATCCGAAGGTCAGCTCCGAGGGGATCGGCACGCACATGGCCCCGAGGAACGCGAGCACGAAGATCGCGGCGTACCCCGAGCTTGCGATGTGGTTCTGGATGAAGGTCTGCATCGGGAGCATTCTTCCTCACCGAGCGCGACCTGCTCACCACTCGCCGCCCGAAGTCGACCGGCGTCGTTGGTAGCGTGCGGCCCCGGGGGTGCACCGTGGGCCAAGGAATCGACGCGCTGGACCCTGCGACGCTCACCGACCTGCTTCATAAGAGTTCTCTTACGGCGGGCGCGACCGTCTCGAGTGTCGAGCGCCGACAGGTCGGCACCGGTCAGGTCGCGTCGTGCTGGGAGCTCGCGCTGCGGCTCGACGGCCACGCCGACCCGATCACGATCGTGGCCAAGGTGTCGTCTGACGACGAGACGAGCCGCGCCACCGCCGCGATGCTCGGGCTCTACGAGCGAGAGGTGCGCTTCTACGAGCACCTCGCCTCGACGGTCGTGATCCGAACTCCGCACTGCTACGCGTCGTCGTTCGACAAGACGACCGGCGACTTCGTGCTGCTCCTCGAGAGCATGTCGCCGGTCGGCGAGGCGGACCAGCTCGCCGGCCTCCCGCTTGCGCGCGCCGAGCTCGCGCTTCGAGAGCTCGCCGGCCTCCACGGGCCGCATTGGGGCTCGCCGACCTTGAAGGGGGCCGACGTCGTGCGGGACGACCCGGCGGCGGAGGGCGACGGGGCCACGCTGCTCATTCCCTCGCTGTTCGACGCGTTCCTCGAGCGCCACGGCGCTTCGCTCAGCGACGAGGCTCGGGGCGTGGTCGAGTGGCTCAAGCCACGACTCGCGACGTACTTCGCCGGTCGCGACGGCCCGAAGACGCTGATCCACGGTGACTACCGGACGGACAACCTCCTGTTCGACGGCCGTGGCGGCGAGGTCCCCCTCGCCGTCGTCGACTGGCAGATGGCGGCGCACGGATCAGGGGCGCACGACGTCGCGTACCTCCTCACGACGAGCCTCGACCCGCAGGTGCGCCGCGACCACGAGCGCGAGCTGCTCGCGGGCTACCTCGCGCGCCTCGTCGACCTGGGCGTCGCGGACTACGACGCCGCCGCGCTGCACGCGGACTACGCGTGGCATGCCTTCCAGGGCATCGTGATGCTCGTCTGCGCGGCGGTGATCGTCGAGCGCACCGATCGCGGGGACGACATGTTCCTCACCATGATCGAGCGCGCGGCGACCGCCGTCGAGGACCTCGACTCGCGCCGCGTCATGGAGCCCTGATGCTGCTCGAGGCCGACGATCTCCCCGTCCACCAGGCCCCGACGTCACTCGCACACGTCATGGGCGGCCACCCCAACGCCTACGACCGCTTCTTCTTCAACGGCTACCGAGAGGACCTGTACTTCGCCGTCGCTCTCGGGATCTACCCGAACCGCGGCGTCATCGACGCCGCGGTCTCGACCGTCGTCGGATCCTCGCAGCGCTCGGTGTTCGCGTCGGGGCGCCTCGGTGAGCGAGTCCCGTCGCTCGGGCCCGTCACGATCGAGCTCGTCGAGCCCATGCGGGTCGCGACCATTCACGTCGACGCGCCCGAGCACGGGCTCCGGGCGTCGATCACCTTCACCGCGAGGTCGGCGGCGATCGAGGAGCCGCGACAGACGCGCTACGACGGCGAGCGGCTGTTCATGGACGTGACGAGGGCCACGCAGCTCGGCTCGTGGTCAGGGTGGCTGGAGGTCGACGGGGCGCGCATCGCGCTCGACGACGCAGTGACCTACGGGACCAAGGACCGGTCCTGGGGCATCCGACCCGTGGGCGACCCGGCCCCGATGGCACCCTCCCAATCGGCGCCGCAGCTGTTCTTCGTGTGGGCACCGCTCAACTTCGACGACCTCGGGGTGCACGTGAGCCGCTTCGAGGACGCAGAGGGTGTGCCGTGGAGCACGACGGCGGCGGTCACGGACCTGCTCGGCGAGCTCGATCGTCCGGTCGACCCGCGACTCGTGCACCACCTGCGCGCCGCGTCCTTCGAGGTCGGGTTCGCGTCCGGCCGGCGCCGCGCTGCGCACGCCGAGCTCAACCTGACCGATGCCACCGGCGTCGCCTCTCGGATCTCGCTGGAGCCGCTCTTGACGTTTCGCATGCGCGGCGCGGGCTACCTGCACCCGACGTACGCGCACGGGCGGTTCCACGGCGACCTCGTCGTCGCGGGCGAGGTCCACGACACCGCCGCGCTCGACACCACGTCGATCCACGACGTCCACGTCCAGCACGTCGTCCGGGCGCGATGGGGCGACAAGGTCGGGATCGGCGTGCTCGAGCTGCTCGCGATCGGGCCGCATCTCCCGAGCGGGCTCACCGGGCTGCTCGACGGCGCGCCCTGAGCCCACCGTCCGCCGCGAGGTCCGTCGGTAGTGTGGGCCGATGCCGTTGGAGAAGCCGCACTGGAAAGAGCTGTTCACCGAAGTGGTGACCTCTGGGCTGTGCACCGGGTGCGCCGCGTGCATCGTCGCGTGCCCCTACGACGTCTTGGACTACAACACCGCGGACGGCGTCTACCGGCCCTTCCACCTCGACGTCGATGGCGGCCTGGCCGACTGCACGCACGGCGAGAAGGGCTGCACGCTGTGCACCCGCGCATGTCCCCGGTTCCGCGATTGGGAGACCGAGATCGACGCGTTCCGGTTCGGCCGAGCGCGCGAGGACACCGAGGTGGCCGGCGTCTCGTGCGACGTGGTGCTCGCCAAGGCGACGGACCCCGACGTCGCGGGCGTGGGCCAGGACGGCGGCTTCGTCGCGGCGCTCCTCATCTACGCGCTTGAGCACGACGAGATCGACGCGGCGCTCGTCTCGGGCCTCGAGGGCGACGGCTCCACGTGGCGCGCCGTGCCGATGGTGGCCCGGACTCGCGCCGACGTGCTCGACACCTCGGGGTCGCGCTACACCTACTCGGCGAACCTGCTCGCCTACCCAGAGGCGATCGCCGGCGGCGCCGAGCGGATCGGGCTCGTTGGCATGGGGTGCATGACGTCGGCCCCCGGTGCGATGGGCGCGCGCAAGGCGGGCAAGATCGCCCGTCGGCTCTCGCTCACGATTGGCCTCATGTGCTCGAAGACCTTCGACGACGCCATCTTTGAGGAGCTGTTCGAGGCGCGCTACGGCGTCGCGCGCGAGCGGATCAAGAAGATGAACATCAAGGGCGTCTTCCAGCTCTGGCTGACCGACGGGTCCTACCTCGAGGTCCCGCTGAAAGAGGCGCACCACTGGACCCGCGAGGGGTGCACGCAGTGCCCGGACTTCGCCGCGGAGCACGCGGACCTCTCGACCGGCGGGATCGGGGCGTTCAACGACTGGACGCTGGTGGTCGCGCGCACGGATCGTGGCCGGGACCTGCTCGCCGCGATGGTCGCAGACGGCGCGGTTGAGACGCGGCCCGGTGACGACGACCCGGGTGCGATCGCGCTGATGCAGAAGCTCGCCCGAGTGAGCCGCAAGCGGTGGCCGTCGACGGCGGTGCCCGCACCGGGCCGACTCCCCGCTGCGGCGGGCTGACCCCCCGATGGCGCCGCGCCGTCCGCGGGACACCTCGTGCACCGTCGTGCTCGTCCGGCACGGCCGGACCGCCACGACCGGACGGATCCTGCCCGGGCGCGCGCCGGGCCTGCACCTCTCTGAGGCCGGCATCGCCCAGGCGCGGTCGGTGGCCGCCCGCGTCGCGACCCTGCCCAGGGCGCCGAGCGCCGTCTACGCCTCGCCGCTCGAACGCGCCATGGAGACGGCCGCGCCGATCGCCAAGGCGCTGCACCTGCGCGTGCGGACCGCGCCCGGGCTGCTCGAGTGCGACTTCGGCGACTGGACGGGCGCGCGGCTTTCGGCGCTGCGCCGACGCCCAGAGTGGCGGACCGTGCTGGGCGCACCGAGCACCTTTCGCTTCCCGCGCGGCGAGTCGTTCAGCGAGATGCAGACGCGCACCTGGGATGCCGTGCTCGAGCTGGGCGGACGCCACCCCGGCGAGGCGATCGTCGCGGTGAGCCATGCCGATCCCATCAAGGCCGTCGTCGCCACCGCGCTCGGCGTCCCGCTCGACCTCTTCCAGCGCACCGTGGTGTCCACGTGCTCGGTGAGCATCGTCGTGGTGGGCGCCGGGTCGCCGATCGTGCTGTGCGTCAACGCGCTCGGCGACCTCGCAGAGCTGGTCGCGTCGTGAACCACCGCCTCGAGCACCCCGATCGCGTGACCGTGGGCACGATCGGCGAGGTGGGCGAGCGGCTGTTCCTGCTGCAGGCCCGCGAGGGCCGCCGCCTCGTCGTGGTGAAGGTCGAAAAGGACCAGATCGCCATCCTCGCCTCGTGGCTCGCGAGGGTCGTGCGGTCGATGTCGAGGCCCGAGGCGCTCGAGGTCGACATGGACCTCGAGCCCGAGTACGAGGTCGACTTCGTCGCGGGCGAGATCACCGTGTCCGTCGACGAGGTCGAAGAGCGGATCGAGGTCTCGATCGAGCCCGCGGAGGACGAGGGCGACTCGCTCGTCGTCACGCTCTCCAAGGAGCAGGCCGCCGCGTTCGCGATCCGCGCGGTCCAGCTGATCGAGGCGGGTCGCCCGCCGTGTCCCCTGTGCGGGCTGCCGCTCGACCCCCGCGGGCACGACTGCCCGAGGACGAACGGCCACCACGCGCCACTTCGGTGAGCCGCGACTCGCCTGAGCCGCTCGCCGCCGTGCTCGCCAGCGGCGAGCTCGAGATCCACGGCCGGATCCCAGACTCGTCCAACACGACGCTGCTGGTCACCGCGCGCCTCGACGGCGTCGAGCTGCTGGCGGTCTACAAGCCCGAGCGCGGGGAGCGTGCCCTGTGGGACTTCCCGCCGGGGCTGTGGCGGCGCGAGGTCGCCGCCTACGAGCTCGACGTGCTCCTCGGGACGGACACCATCCCGCTCACCGTCGCGCGCGACGACCCCCTCTATGGACCGGGCTCGGTCCAGCGCTGGGTGCACGAGGAGGGCATCGAGCACTACCTCACGCTGCGCGACCGGGGCGATCTCGCTGACTGGTTCCGCGCGCTCGCGGCCTTCGACGTCGTCGCCAACAACACTGACCGCAAGTCCGGCCACGTGCTCTGGGAGGAGGGGCGGTGCTGGGCGATCGACAACGGGCTGTGCTTCCACGTCGACGACAAGCTCCGCACGGTCGTCTGGGAGTTCGCCGGCGAGCCGATCGACGAGGTCCTGCTCGAGCGCCTCGTCCGGGTGGCCGACGGCGACGTGGCGGTGCTCCGGGGGCTGCTCGCGCCCGAGGAGGTCGCCGCCACCCAGCGGCGCGCCCGCGACTTGGTCACGTCGGGCGTCCTCCCTGAGCCTGACGAGACCGGCCACTACCCGCCGTGGCCGT
>DATBQT010000030.1:0-2571 GCA_036560685.1 Acidimicrobiales bacterium | reverse complement strand
GTGGTTCAAGTCCCAGGGCCGCACACCGCTGCTGGTCGCCGCGGACCTCCAGCGACCCGCGGCGATCGAGCAGCTCCGGGTGCTCGGTGGCCAGGTTGGCGTCCCGGTCTTCACGAGGGCGACCGATCCCGTCGACGTCGCCGTCGGTGGCGTCGAAGAGGCAGCCCGCGTGGGGCGCGACGTGTGCATCATCGACACCGCCGGTCGGCTGTCGATCGACGAGGCGCTCATGGACGAGGTGCGACGGATATCCGATCGCACCTCTCCGCACTACACGTTCCTCGTCATTGACGCCATGACCGGCCAGGACGCGGTGAGCACCGCGAAGCGATTCCACGACGTGTTGAGCCTCGACGGCGTGATCGTGACCAAGCTCGACGGCGACGCGCGCGGCGGTGTCGCGCTCAGCGTGCGCACCGTCGTCGGCAAGCCGATCGTCTTCGCCTCGGTGGGCGAGCGGCTGAGCGACCTCGACCTGTTCTATCCCGACCGCATGGCGAGCCGCATCCTCGGGATGGGAGACGTGCTCACGCTCATCGAGCAGGCGGAGCGGACGATGGACGCCGACGTCGTCCAGTCGACCGCGGAGCGCCTCATGGGCGGCGAGTTCACGCTCGACGACTTCTTGGCCCAGCTGGCCCAGGTGCGCAAGATGGGCTCGCTCGGCGGGCTCATGCGCCTCATGCCGGGCATGAACAAGGAGATGCGGGCGGCCGCGGACCAGATCGACGAGAGCGAGGTGGATCGCGTCGAGGCGATCGTCCGGTCCATGACGCGCAAGGAGCGCACCGATCCATCGATCATCGATCGGTCGCGTCGGATCCGCATCGCGACGGGCTCGGGGACCACCGTGGTCCAGGTGAACCAGCTCCTTCGCCAGTTCAAAGAGATGCAGAAGATGATGAAGGGCGTCGCGGGCGGGGCGATGCCCAACATGCCCGGAATGGGCGGCATGTCCGCGAAGATGGCCCGCGCCGCGGCGCGCCGCCTTCCCGCCGGCGACGTGCCGCCCGAGCTCGCGGGGCTGATGGGCGCGACCGGTGACGTGCCCTCGCTCGGCACGCGCGGGCTCGCGAGCCCTCCCGCACCCAGGACGGGCGGCAAGAAGAAGAAGGGTGGAAGGGTCACTCCACCCAAGCACCGCTAGACTTCCCCGGTTCCCGCGGCCGCGGGGGCGGCGCGCCGTGCGCCGCGACACATCGGAGGATCCTGGTGGCAGTCAAGCTCCGCCTTGTGCGGATGGGCAAGAAGAAGCAGCCGACCTACCGGCTGGTGGCGGCGGACAGCCGCAGCCCGAGGGACGGCCGATTCTTGGAGGTCCTCGGGACCTACGAGCCGCGTGGCGCGTCTCGCGCGAACCCCGAGACCGTCCTCAAGGTCGACAACGACAAGGCAGTCCGCTGGCTGCGCCAAGGCGCCCAGCCGACCGAGCGGGTCGAGAAGCTGCTCAAGGTGTCCGGCGCGTGGGAGACCTTCACCGGCGGCACACCGGCGTGACCGACGCAGCCGGGTACGTCGAAGGTGACATCAACCGGGTGGACGAGTCCGACCTCGACGACGAGTACGACGACGAGCTCGACGAGGACGGCACCGACGAGGAGTCCGAGCGCCGCGATGACGGCGACGCCCGCGGCAACGCCGACGAGGGCGCGCTCTCCACTGCTGTGCTCACGCACATCGCGACCTCGCTGGCCGAAGAGCCAGGGGCCGTCTCGGTCGCCACGGAGGCACGGGGCCGACGGGTGACGCTGCGGCTCAGCGTCGCCCAGCAGGACATGGGTCGCGTCATCGGCAGGCGAGGCCGCACCGCGCAGGCGATTCGCGCGCTCGTGGCCGCGGCAGGCGCGAAAGAGGGGCTGACCACCTCTGTCGACATCGTCGACTGAGATGACCGCCGCCCGGCGGTCGCTGCTCGAGGTGGGCAAGATCGTCCGCCCGCACGGCCTGCAGGGATCCGTCGTCGTGCGTCTCGTGACCGACCAGGTCGACCGCCTCGGCGTGGCGTCGGTGCTGATGACCGACCATGGCGAGCTCACGGTCCGTTCGTCGCGCCCGCTGAAGGACCGCTTCGTCGTCGCCTTCGAGGGCGTCGACTCCGTGGAGGCGGCCGAGTCGCTGCGCGGCGTCGTCCTTCGCGCGGCGCCGCTCGCGCTCGACGACGTGCTGTGGGTGGACGAGGTCATTGGCGCGACCGTCGTCACGACCGACGGCCGGACGCTTGGGGTCGTCGAGGCCGTCGAGGCCAACCCCGCGAGCGACCTGCTCGTCGTGGAAGGTGGGGTGCTCGTGCCGGTCCGGTTCGTGGTGGGTGGACTCATCGATCGCACGGTCACCGTCGACGTGCCGGAGGGCCTCGTCTAGTGCGCATCGACGTCTACACGATCTTCCCGGACCTGATCGACGCGTACGCGTCCGCGTCGATCCTCGGCCGGGCGACGAACGCGGGCCTCATGGACCTGCGCACCCGCGACCTGCGGGCCTACACGTCCGACGCCCGTCGGACCGTCGACGACACCCCCTACGGCGGGGGAGCGGGCATGGTGCTCGCGCCCGGACCGATCTTCGACGCCG